>DASXJO010000257.1:0-19272 GCA_036497385.1 Candidatus Angelobacter sp.
GCGCGCTATGTCAGTGGTAAAGCCTTCCACCCTGGTGCGTACGCCGGCTTCCTGCGGGAAGAGGGCTTGATCCACTCCACCGGTACCCTGAATCACAACTTCTTCGATAACGTAGGCTGGATCGGATCCCGGCCATGTATAGGCGCCAACAGTCAGGGCCTGAACATCCGTGGCGGTAATAAAGGGGCCTTGGTCATCCATCTCAAGCGTGCCAATGATGTTGACGAAATCGCCCACTTCAAACGGCATTTCCAGAAGGGGATCCTGGGGAATCGGGTTCTCCACTGTCGGCGGATCGCCCACTTGGTTCATGGTGAATATCGGCACAAGTAACGTGCCGGAGACCGGATCACGAGGCCGGTTCTTTTCCGGACACTGCGGGTCCTGCAAATTGTCAGTATTCAGCAGGGACAGAGCAGGGCCTTCTGAACCGTCGGAGCCGTCAACATAGGGGCTCACTGAAGGAATACACATCGGATAGCCGGTTTCCGAGGTCACGGTCGGATTGTTCTGGTCAACAGCAAAACGTGGGTCAGCCGACTTTCCGGCGCTGTAACGGCCCTTTGTCAATACGGTCGGGTTTCCCCCACCATCCAAAAGCGGCGTGCCATCCTGATTCGGTACCGTGAACGTGATCGCCGGATCGTTGATCTGCACCCGCATCCCGTTCACCCACATGACGCCGTTGGCATAATCAAATCTTTCGATATAGCCCTGGGTGAAGTTCGCTGGGTCTTGGAAGAGATAGACCAGTCCGGCAATATACTGGCCGTTGACAATGTTTCCCTGGACGCTGATTTGATATGTTCCCGGAAACCGCACCGTGTCAGACATCGCCAGCCCGGTTTGGAAAATCGGGTCGGTCTGGTGCGTGTTCGGGTTCAATTCGAAGGCTTCTTCCCACGTCAACAATGTATTGGGGAAGATCACCACGGTGCTTTGCGGCACGCGGATGACGTTGTTGTTTACCTCAACCCAGCCGCCGGTGATCTTGCACTGCGCCGGCAGTGGGGGGTTGTCCGGCGTGGGTGCAGGATTATCGTCCTTGTTGCAGAGCCCCGGAGTTGCATCCAATGAAGCGTACTGGATGAATCCGGTGATTTGGAAGCCGGTGGGCATGTTGTTTTCCCGCACCGGTATCACAGGCGGCGCCGGAGGAACCGCGGCCGGCGTCGGCCACGGAATTGGGTTCGACAGGATCTGGGCCGATGCTTTCGTGCCCAGTCCTATAATCAGCAGCAGCAGTACAACTCCCGCTACCTTGAATCTTTTGGTTAGTTGCTCAAATCCCCGCATTTTGAAGCTCCTTCCGTCGGTGTACTGCGTTTTCGTGTTGCTCTGCCTTGCTGATTTGTCTTGATCGTGCTGCCCTGACCGCGCCGGAGGCTGGGTCAAGGCTCTATCCGTTGCGAACCTAGTTGGAGCCGGCATTTTGGCCTCCCAACAGGTTCTCCAGGAATGTGGGAAGAGGCTTGCCGCCCTTGGCTCCCACTGCCGGAATTTCCATAAGCTGGTCTGTTGCACGGTCCGGATGTTTCGGGTCGGGCGTAATCGGATAGCCGTTCCCGCTGTGCGGATGACCGTTTGGTGCGAACAACTGCGGATGATCGAACGGGGCCGCTTGCGCGACAGTCCGCGGATCCGTCAGGCCGTTGCGCAGGAAATCGACCAGATCGATCTTTTCCTGTGCGGTCAGGCCCAGCAACTCGATGTCCGGGTCCATGTACTTGACTTCTGCGACTGTGTTGAAGTCGCCGCCGCGGTTGTAGAACTCCACAACCTGTTCCAGTGTGAGCTGGCTGCCATTGTGGAAATACGGCGCCGTAAGAGCAACGTTGCGAAGCTGCGGCGCTTTGAAGAATCCACCGCGCGCAATATCATCGTTGCAATTCATCGGTGAAGGAGAGATTCCATCACCGCGGCGTCCGGGTACCAGCGCCATTTCATAGCCACCATCGCAAGCGTGCTGACGCATAAGTTCTGCTTGTGAGAGTGGAAGGCCGGCTACCGGATCGGTTCCTGCCAGGCCGCCATCTTCCGCTGCCGGCCGTACGCCGATGTGGTAATAACCCGTGTCATAAACGCGAGCGCTGTCGTCTTCCATAATCATCCGTTCCACTGGGAATCCGGTTACTGTTCCCACTGAAGCGTTGGAGAGTTCAGGACCACCGTGGCAAACTACGCAACCCGCTTTGGTCTGGAAGAGGTGCAGTCCGCGAAGCTGCCCGTCGCTCAACGGTACGGCTCCCACGGAGTAGTTGATCTGGATCGGCACCAGCGATACAGGCGCTTCTCCGAAGAAGACCGTCAAAGTACCGCTGGCGTAGTCAATGGTTCCGCCGTTGACTCCGCCGCCCATCACGCGTCCCTGGCCATCGTCAAATGCGTACGTGTCCTGGTCGCTGGCGTCCAGACTCTGATTCAGCCCGATGATCGAAACCGTGTAGGGCGTAATGCCGGGCTTTAACTGAATGGTGTATTGGTTCTTCTGGTTGTCGCCAATTAGCGTGTAGCTCTGCTGCTGCTCCAGATATTTATCGAAAGGTGTCTGGTCGGCTACCAGAGTGCTTTCGTACATCTGGACCGCTACGCCCCAGAACAGCGAGAAGTTGTATTCCATCAGGCTGTACTCGTTGGCGCCGGCGGGGCAGGTTTCAAACTTGACCGGATTGACAGTACCCATCATGGTGCCATCAGCGGCTTCACAAATGTGCGCCGTGAACTGCCACCACTCTGGCTGAAATGCCTTCTGCACCAGCGCTGAATAACTTGTGTTCAACCCTTTGGCAGGAGATTTTGAAAACGCGCCCAACACGCTGTCAGTTGGATCAACCAATTGGTTGGCCAACGGTACGCGAGCGAGCAATTTCTTGCCGACCTGGTGGAAGTTGCGGTTATCGGCCGACATCTCTGTCGAACTCAGAATCGGGCCCAGCGATTGCGAGCAGAGCGCCGAATTCACCATGTTTACCTGGGTTGCTCCCAGCTTGCCATCGATCGGATCAACCACAAGCAGGTGGTTTGCCTTATCACGGGTGCCAAATGGATTTGCGCCGTTGCATACGTTCTGTGCACGGCCATCCCAGAAGTTGCGGAAATTGAAAACTGCATCCACCGCGCTGGGTGTATTGCGTCCGGTTACCCGGCGGGTGTTGATTCGCTGGGTCGGATCCACTTCGCTGGGATAAGAGAAAACCGGGTCAGGAACTGGAGTCGTCGTTTCGACACTGCTGGCGCTTGCATCTTTATTGCCTGTGCCGTTTCCTTGATTGCCGTTCGGCTGTCCCTGGCCTCGGCCTTTGCCGCTGTTCTGATTTGCCTGGTGATTGGAGGTGTTTCCCGGACCTTGTTGGCCGCGGAGTTCGCCCAGGTTACCGTTCTCGTCCTGATCAGCCCCGCCCCCAGAGGGATTATTGATCTGATTAGACCTGCTATCAGCATCCCCACCATTCTTGATCGTAATCTGATCGTTGGTCAGCCCGAACTGGCCTTGCGATCCGGAAACGTCATTCACGTCAGAGATCACGCTGAAGCGGTCATTGATGTCGGCAACCTTGCGGAACGGGTAATCTCCGTCGTGGTAGCCGCCGAAACCAGCGCCAGCCGTGCCGGCTTTGTAATGATAGTTTGGACCCAGTGATCCGTTGAGCGGAACGCCTAGCTGGAAAGTGTTGTCGCCGCCAGCCTGTCCAGGATTTACTTCGTTATTGGCGCGGCTGTCAGCTCCTGCATTGAAGTGGCAGCTGGCGCAGGCTTGGATATCATCGCTTCCGGCCTGCATGTCCCAAAACAAAGATTTTCCCAACTCAATCGCCGCTGTTTTATCGGCAAGGATTCCTTCCATGCCGAAGACTGGGGGAATGGGAACGCTTGAAAGCGGCGCCAGAGGCCGCAATGGAACCCTGACGGAGCCTACGCCGCTCGGATCTGAGTTAGTAGCCTGCGCTCGAACGTGGCCGTAGTAGCCCACTGCAAAAACGAGTGCAACTACACCAACGAAAATGCGCAGGAACCAGAGAGTCCCGGAAGACGGTTTCATCGTTTTTCTCCTAAATCGCTCAGTGCCGCCGGATCACACGAGTCCTGTCCGGAGTGCATTGCAGTGCACATTCTGCGGGGTGGGGATTAAGGTTTCATTGGGTGTGTATTAAAACTTTTAATAACAATGCGAGGGATCGTGCAGGCGCTAAATTGGAGATAAATATCACATTTTCAGCGTGTTACATGGTTCTTCTTGGCTGCCGAGCACCTGCTCGGAATACTTAAAAATAGGGCGAAAATTAATCGGCAGGACATGTACCATTCCAATATTGCATCATGAACCCATGGCCACTTCCGGGTTGGTCGAGTGTTCCGGGGAAGCGGCTAGCCTAAATTCCGAGGGTGAGCAGTTGGGTTAAAGACGCGTCTTGCGTTAAGTCTGTTGGCAGGAAGCAAAAGTTAGACGGGAGAAGTTGGCTATGGCCAACGCGACATTATCCTTCCGCTCTTAAGATGGGCCGAAAAGGATTACGAGAAGCAGTGCCCACATAAAGAAGAATGAAGAGGTCTCAGGCTCAAACCGAATGAGCGATTCAGCAAGCATACGTCAGAATAAAGGATTCAACGAATTTTCAAACCCAACAATTCGGCAAAGATCATTGCCTGAGTGGGATCGACGATTGCACCTTTAAGATCGGTTGCCAGTACCATGAGACCTTCTACGCGGGAACCGCGGAGGTCGGCTCCTTCCAACTTGGCTCCGGTCATATCCGCGTTTTTGAATTCACAGGATTTCAGCAGCGCGCCACGCAGGTCGCAGCCGTGAAAGTCAGCTTCTGCGAAATTGCACCCATTGAATTCGCTTGTCTTGAAGGTTCCCAGTCGAAATTGAGAAAAACTGGCATCGCCGTCAGAGATCAAGAGGTCTTGCCATTGGGACTCAACAGCGCGAAGTCCAGTCAAGCGGCAATTTATAAATTCCGCGCGCACGGCTTTCAACCCCATCGCCTCGACGTTGGCAAAATCGCATTCAATCAGACGCACGTCTTTCAGCCGCAACCCTCGTAGGCTGCTTCGGCTAAAGTCCAGGTGCTTCAGCACGCATCCTTCAAAGATAACGGATCTATAGGAATGGTCGTTGAAGCTGAAGTTTTCAATGAGACATTCTCGAAATGAAATTTCAGGGTCACCGAGAGCCTCGGCCATCGGAGTACGCTGCTGAAGGTCAAAGGGGATCTCTGGAGAGGTTCTGGCTGTTGGATCGTTCACTTTCTTGTTGCGGCGCTGCGATTTCATGGACTCCATGGGGATTAAATAAAGACGGGGCTGTTGGAATCAGCCCCCATTCACCTTGATTTAGAAATTCCTGTTGACGAACGTGCTCACGTTACTACATTAGATGTTTATTGCCTTGCGCTCTGGCTTTTCTTGAGCAAACTGCGAGAGGCTTCAAGCGCCGGACGACCGACGCTGAAGTAGGAAAGACCCGCTTCCGCCATCTCCGTTTGAGAAAAAACGTTGCGGCCATCCAGCACAATGGGAGATCGCAGGAGATGCTTGATGCGGACCAGGTCGAGATTCGCAAATTCCTTCCACTCGGTCAGGATTAGCAATGCATCGACGCCTTCCATGGCAGCATAAGCATCGGTCGAATATTTAATTCTGCTGCCCAGAATTTGCCGTGCCCGGTCGATTGCGGCTGGATCAAAAGCTGTTATATGGCACTTTTCTTCAAGCAGTTGCTCGATCACATTGATGGCCGGTGATTCGCGCACGTCGTCTGTGCCATCCTTAAACGCCAATCCAAGTACGGCCAGTTTTTTGCCTTTGATTGTTCCCAGCGCGCTCCGGACTTTGCTGATAAAACGTACACGCTGCTCGTCGTTAATCCTCTTGATTTCATCGAGCAGTGGAAATTCGAATCCGAATTCGTGGGTCACCGCGCGAAATGCGGCCACGTCCTTGGGGAAACATGATCCACCATACCCGATGCCGGCCCGCAGGAACTCGGGGCCGATGCGGCTGTCACTGCCAATGCCCCTTGCAACCTCTTCAATATTTGCGCCCACCGATTCACAAAAGCTTGCCACAGCGTTGATGAATGAAATCTTTAAGGCTAGGTACGCATTCGAGGCGTGCTTGATCAGTTCTGCGCTGCGGGGCGAAGTCTCTATGTACATCGGGATGGCGCGCGCCGGCTCCGGCTTGGGAACGGCGCTGGCCAGTTGAGCGTATGAACTGTCAATAAGCGGAGCATAAATTTCGCGCATAATTCTCGCTGCCCGCTCGCTGCTGGCGCCCACAACAATCCTGTCGGGATAAAGAAAATCCGTGACGGCGGTTCCTTCGCGCAGAAATTCAGGGTTTGAAACCACGTCAAAATCCGGATGCGCGCCGCCTTTGGGTGACAATGCTTTCTGCACGCGCTCGCTTGTGTAAACCGGTACCGTGCTTTTCTCCACGATGACCTTGTAGCCATTCATCGCGCCCGCCAGGGAATGGACCACCGCTTCAACACAGGAAAGATCGACGGCGCCATTTTCGGCGGAAGGAGTTCCCACTGCAATAAAAATGACCGTTGAGTTCCGCGCCGCTTCCTGCAGGTCAGTGGAAAATGAAAGGCGGTTGCCGCGATGCCGGCTCAACAGCTCTTGTAAATAGTCTTCATGGATCAGGGTTTCGCCGGCGTTCAAGGCTGCAATCTTAGTTGAGTCACTATCCACACAGACTACCTTGTGACCCAACTCCGCTAGGCATGTTGCCGCAACCAGACCCACGTAGCCCGAACCGATTACAGAGATTTGCATCTTCTTGCTTTTCTCCAAGCAAAACAAATCCCGCTACCAGTTACTTGGGATTATTTCTCGTGTCAGTATCTATTCTTAAAGGCGTGATCGTCAAATCGGAACTGCTGGTTTTGGTGCACCTGCTCTGGTCTGATTCGCGTGCAGGGTTTGAGTTGCCCATAACTGCAAACTCCAAGCCCCAAACCTAAACACATTGCAAGTGGAAGACCAATTTGGCCAACGTCGAATCACAAGAAAATACATTGGCAGGTGTGTTGCCTTTCAACTCAATAATGGGGAGCACTGGTGCAAACGGCTACAGTACGAGCACTGAACCAAATCCGGTGCAGTCACCTCTTTAGGTAATGGAGAACGCCGCTGGAGAGGGTTTATAATCTAGATTCGTGACCTATTTGCCCACAGCTAACTTCCTCTGCCGATTTGAGGTAAGCTGAATGGTTATACAAATGCACCTTTTTCAGGTGCTTCTGCCATCTGGCACGGGAGAGACACTGGTTTTTGACCTGTCCCCAGACTGAAAAGGGTGCTTCTCTCTACTTAGGACGGCAACAGTTTGGTTTGGTTCTGCAACTTTATATGTTGAAAGACGTTTAAGACGAAGATGCTTGGAAGGGGATTGGACGTAAATTGGAAGTTCAAAAATCTGGTCCGCTGAAAATTGTGGGAAATTGGATCGCTAGGCCCGCAAGGGAGGCTGGCGGATGCCGCTAAGCGAGGCCGAAAGAGAAGTTCTCAGAAGTGAAGCCAATGGGGCCCAACTGTCTGCACCCAGCCCGAGCTGGCTCCAGTGGACAGATGCGCTTTACCATCTCTGGCTGCAACGCCGTCAAATTCTTCGATGGGTGCTCCTCGGTTTTGGCTTGTCCCTGTTTGTTGCCTGGCGTTACCCCAAATATGAAAGCACAGCCCAGATTATGCCCCCGGATAGTGGTGGTTCTGGTCTGGCCTCGCTCGTTCCCGCCCTTTCCAAGTCACCCGGTTTGATTGGCATGGCAAGCGACATGATGGGGATGAAAAGTACAAGCGCGATTTTCGCCAGAGTGCTGGAAAGCCGCACCGTCCAGGACCATCTGATTGACCGCTTTGATCTGCGGAAAGTATACGGAAAAGAATATTGGGAAGATGCGCGCCAGAAGCTGAGCAAACGCACTTCAATTGCTGAAGATAAAAAGAGCGGCGTGATCGCGATCTCCGTTCAGGACCATGACGCAGCTTTGGCCACGGAACTTGCCAATGCTTATGTAGACGAGCTCGGTTCAGTGATGGCCAAGGTTTCCACCTCTGCGGCGCGTCGCGAACGCATTTTTATTGAGGGCCGGCTGGCCGATGAAAACAGCAATCTACAGGATGCGGAGCGGCAATTCAGCCAATTCGCCAGCGCCAACATGGCGTTGGACGTGCCGGAACAGACCAAGGTCACAGTGGAAGCCGCGGCCAGGCTGCAGGGTGAGCTGATCGCCGCAAAAGCACAATTGGAAGGGCTCAAGCAGACTTACACGGAAGAGAACATTCGCGTGAAGAGCGTTCAGGCTCACGTGAGCGAACTGGAACGCGACCTGGCCAAGCTCAATTCGGGCCGCGCAGGTAACGTTCAAGATCCTACAAGTCCTTATCCATCGGTAAAGAACCTGCCGATCCTTGGAGTCAAGTGGGCCGATCTGTATCGCCAAACCAAGATTCGCGAAACGGTAGTTGAATTGCTTACGCAGCAATATGAAATGGCCAGAATCCAGGAAGCGAAGGAGATCCCGTCCGTCAAGGTGTTGGATCCCGCTTCAATCCCCGAGAGAAGAGAGCCTTCCTGGAAGCTAATTATTGTTCTGGGAACATTGCTGAGCGCGTTGCTGGCTTGCCTGGGTTATTTCATCAAGAACTGGTGGGACCGCTGGGACCAGGACGACCCAAGGCGCATGTTGATTTCGCAGGTGCTTCGCGTTGGCCGCAAGAGCTCAAGTTCCGTGACCAGCATCCCGCGCCATCGTGCAGGACGGCCGGACGAGATTTCTCAGGCATGAGCACAGACACAGTCAGGAGGCTACGGTGTCTACACAAGAGGTAGTGAAGGAACAAGGCAATCTCTTGGAAGTATCGCACTTCTCGGGGACCCAGATTCATCGTGCTCTGGCACATGAAAAAGGGACCGGGCTGGGCGTGGCCGTCGCCATGTTGGAGGCCCTGATAGTCATCGTTTCCGGTTACGCGGCTTATTCAGGGCGTGATTATCTGGGCGATCTGGTTGGAGTTTCACCCGTCAATGTTACAACTCCGCCTCTGCGCCTGTTCGTATTCCTGCTTACGTATGCTTGCCTCACGGTGATCTGCAACGCTGCGCAAAACCTTTACTCTGACGCCGCAATCCGTTCTGCCAGGGGCGCACGCATGAGAATCCTGAAGGGCTTCATGGTTTCTTCCATGATCTCCATCATGATTGTGTTCATTGCGGGCGAACAAGCTGTTCCGCGGTTGATCGTTGCCAGCACGCCGCTTTTCAGTCTGGCGGGCGTTCTTTGCCTGCGTTACGTCATGGAGCGCTATAACCTGAAGCGCATTGAGCGCGGCATTGGTAATCAGCACGTCCTGATTGTTGGCAGCGGAGAAGTTGGACAGGCGTTCCGCTCTTATCTGCAAAGCCACACGCAGTTGGGCAAAACATTCTGCGGATTTGTCGACTGGGAACCCGGCACCCGGCCTTTCTGCCTGGGAACGCCGGACGATCTGCCACGCATCCTCACTGAAAATTTTATTGACGAGATTTATTTCACTCCGTCCATCAGCCGTGACTTGGTTGTTCGGATTGTCCTGGAAGCGCGCCGCCAGCGCATCGGCGTCAAGGTGGTCCCTGATCTTTACGGAGGCCTTGCCATCGGCGCCGGCATGAATTACATCGGCTCCGTACCGGTATTGGAACTCAATCGCCAGCCGATTCCAGCTCTTGGTCTTTTTGTGAAGCGCTTGATGGATCTGTTTATCAGCATCGTTACGCTGGCAGTTACTTCCCCGTTGCTGCTGTTGACCGCGATTGCGGTCAGGATCGATTCTCCTGGCCCAATCCTCTATAAAGCCTGGCGCGTTGGCCGCAAGGGACGTAAATTCCGTTGCTATAAATTTCGCACCATGTGTGCTGATGCCGACGCCCGCAAAAACGGCTTGATGCATATGAATGAGCGCAATGGCGCTACTTTCAAGATCGTTGACGATCCGCGCATCACCCGCCTTGGCCGTTTCCTGCGCAAATACAGCATTGATGAACTTCCTCAACTCTTCAACGTCTTCAAGGGGGATATGAGCGTCGTTGGTCCGCGTCCACATCCTGAAGATGATTTCAAGCGCTACGATCTTGAGCACTTCCGCCGGCTCGACGTTACCCCTGGGCTCACCGGCCTTTGGCAGGTAACCGCCCGCCACGATCCGTCTTTCGAAAAAAACGTTATGCTTGATCTGGAGTACATCGAAAATTGGAACGTATTTTTGGATTTGAAAATTCTTTTCAAGACCATCCCTGTCGTCTTCCGAGGCTCTGGTCACTGATCATCCGCGTCAATAAACGACCGATATTTCCTATCGTCAGCACATAAGCCAGAGACGTGATCGGGACTCCATCAGCACCTTCTCTGGTGGCTGAAGGTCACCTTTTGACCAGGGAAGAAATCGCCCTAGGCCATCAAAGAAGGCCGGGCTTCCAGATGTGCCATCGTCACTATCCCTTGCAGCCGAGGTATTCATCGACGGCAATAAGTTAGGCATCACTCCTGTGATTACCAATCTAATGAAGGCGTGATGCTCCTCGCACTGTCACCGTGAAGTTGGCGGGATACAAAACCTTCGAGAAGCAATTTGAGCCGGACGGCAAGCCGTCCCTTTGGGACTGACTTTGGAAAAGGAATAGAAAATAAGAAGAGTTCTTGACTGTCTTCCACGTCTGCTGTCATGAGCGTCGCCAACCCTTACTTTTCTTTACCTCACCATTCACTGGGTGCCCAAAATCCTTCACTGCATTGGCGGAGGCGGGATCCAACATCTTCCGCGAACCAGAAACTCTGGTCAGATTGCCTTTCTTGTTATATAGTCTGCAAACATTCCCCCTTAAACTGTGCTGAGGTGTTTGCGTTGAATCCTATCCGGCTATTTTTACTATCCATTGTTTTCACGGCTTTCGTGGCGTCCGCCTACGCCCAAAAAGAAGACTGGCTGCCAATCACCCAGCATGACCTCGAACTCAAGCAGGTCCCGGGCAATCCCGGGGCAGATGCTATCCAGCTTTACTACGCTGACTTCATCAATGATGAGGAACAGACGGAATTCTTTTACGCTCGCATTAAGGTGCTGAATGAAAAAGGGAAAAGCCATGCCGATGTGGAGTTAGTCATACCGCCGGAAGGGTCCATATCAGGCCTGAAAGCGCGCACCATCCAGCCGGATGGAAAGATAACGGAATTCACCGGCAAACCGTTTCAAAAGACGGTGATCAAGGCAAAAGGCGTCAAGGTCTTGGCCAAGTCCTTCACCATGCCTGAAGTCAACGTGGGCAGCATCATTGAATACAAATACAAAATACAGTGGCCCTGGATCATCACTGATAATTCCTGGACCATCCAGCATGAACTCTATACCGTGAAAGAAAGCTTCCGGATGAAGCCTTATTCCGGCGGGCTTGAAGGATTTGAAAACGGATACCAGGTCGCTGCTCTGTATTCGCACATGCCCAACAACGTCAAGCCGGTGCAAAAGGGCGGCGGGTATGAGTTGGACGTTGAGAACATGCCGGCCTTTGAATCGGAAGGGTACATGCCCCCGCAAGAAGACCTTAAACCGCAGATGCGTTTTTTTTATATCAGCATGGGAAATTCCACTGCGGATAAGTTCTGGCAGGATGCCGGGCGGAAATGGAACGATGACGTGGAGCACTTCATCGGCAACCGCAAGGAGATCGGCCAAGCCTCAGCGCAGGCCATAGGTAATGAGACTGATCCGGAACAGAAACTGCGCAAACTGTATGCCCGCGCGCAACAAATCAGGAACCTGAGTTACGAACGCGAGCGCACCGACGTGGAATTAAAGAAAGAAAAACTTAAGTCGAATCAGAATGCCGGCGATGTTCTTTTTCGGGGCACCGGTGATCGTGAGGATATAACCCGGCTCTTCGTTGCATTGGCTCGTGCGGCGGGTTTTGACGCCTCAATAGTCCGCGTGAGCAACCGCCAGAATAAGTTTTTTGACAAAGGACTTCTCTCCAGACGGCAACTGGATAGTGAAATCGCTGTCGTCAATCAGGCTGGAAAGGACGTTTATCTCGATCCTGGGACCATGTTTTGTCCTTATGGTTACCTTCGCTGGATTCGCACTTCAACCCAGGGAATCAAGCTGGATAAAAAGGGCGGCGTTTTTGTAATGGCCCCGCCGGCCACTTATGACAAATCCACGATCCGCCGGAACGCGGAAATGGTTTTGGACCGAGATGGCAATTTGACCGGAACAATCACCGTAAGATTTGAAGGCGGCGACGCACTCGAGCACCGCTTGGATGAACTCCAGAGGGATGAAGCCGGTCGCAAAAAAGACTCGGAAGATGAGTTGCAGGGCTGGCTTCCTACCGGTGCCATTATTAAACTGACGAAGTCGGAAGGCTGGGACGCAAGTGAAGCTCCGCTGATCGCAACCTTCAGTGTAAATATGCCGGGATATGCTTCCACTGCCGGTAAACGCCTTTTGGTCCCGACTTATCTCTTTCAGGCCAGGCAAATGGATGCATTCAAGCATGTGGATCGCAAATTCCCCGTGTACTTCCCTTATGCGTTTGCTGAATCCGATAGAGTCAGCATCACTTTGCCCCCTGGATACACGCTGGAAAATGCGCCACAACAGGAGACGGCGCGCTTGAACTACGCGGCTTATCAGAACCTGGCGCAATGTGACGGCAAACAGTTGATTACGCAACGGATACTGCAAGTGAATGGAATCTTCTTCCGCCTGGAACAATATCCTGAAATGAAAACTTTCTTCGGCAAGGTCCAGGCCGGCGACGAACAACAGGCAGTGCTTACGGGAGGCAGCGTCAATGCTCAAAAAAGTAATTAACCTTCTTCCCTTTGTTGTCCTGATGGGCTTTCTGCCGCCGTCGGCAAGCGCCGGTGTTCCTGACTGGCTGCGCAGTCTTGCTCAGCAACCGGCCAAAACCTACGCTGATGATGCAAATGCTGTTGTCCTGCTCGACGATCAGGACACAATCGTCAAGGACAATGGAGAAATCGTTACCCATGAGCGCATTGCTTACAGAATCTTGCGCCCTGAAGGCAAATCCTACGCCGGGCATCCAGTGTATTTTGATACAGAAACTAAGATTAATTCCTTTCGCGGCTGGAGCATCACGGCCAAAGGCTTGGAATACGAAGCCAAGGAAAAGGACGGTTTTGAGCGGAGTCTGGGAAGCCAGCAGGAGTTCGCGGATACCCGGGAGAAAGTAATTGTCCTCCCTGGCGCCGAGGTTGGCACCGTGATTGGCTTTGAGTATGAGCAAAAACGCCGGCCATATCTCTTCCAGGATTATTGGGAGTTCCAGGACACGGTCCCCGTGGAGAAGAGCAGATACACGCTACACATCCCCTCCAAATGGGAATATCGGGCGGACTGGCTCAATCATGCCGAGCAGAAACCCGCGGAGCAGAACGGTGCTTTCCTGTGGGAAGTTTCTGACGTTCCGCGAATCGAGCAGGAGTACCACGAACCGGATTTTCATGCGCTTGCCGGGCGCATGATTATCACGCTTTTTTCTGACAAGGCGACCCACCGGAACTCTGAATCATGGAACGATCTGGGCATTTGGTATTCGCAGTTGACCGCCGGTGTCCGTGACCCCAGTCCGGCATTGCAAGCCAAAGTCCAGGAATTGGCGCCTGCCACCCTGCCCATGTTTGAGCGGATTCGTGCTCTTTCTCTTTTTGCCCAGCGCGATGTCCGTTATTACGCCATCGAAATCGGCATTGGCGGCTACCGCCCTCACCCCGCCGGAGAGATATTCAGCCATCGTTATGGCGATTGTAAGGATAAAGCCACGGTGCTCAGCTCCATGCTGTCGCAGATCGGTGTGAAGTCCTTTTACATGCCGATCCATGCCACGCGGGGAATTTATAACGACAAAACCCCTCCCAACTCAGCTTTCAACCATGTGATCCTGGTAATTCAAATGCCGGAAGGCAGCTTTCCCCAGAAACTGTCTGCCATGTACGAACACCCTAAGCTGGGCCACCTGCTCATTTTCGATCCTACAAACGACCTGGTTCCTCTCGGACAGTTACCTCCTTACGAACAAGACAGCTTTGGTTTACTGGTCACGGATGCCGGCGGTGAGCTGCTTCATTTGCCCGTCACCACCCCGGACCTGAACAAAATCCGTCGCAATGCAAAATTGACCTTGCTGTCTGACGGCACGTTGCAGGGCGAGATTGAAGAAGTCCGGTCTGGTTACCTGGCCATGAACGGACGTGAATATCTGCAGCACCAGAGTCAGAGTGATAGAAAGAAAATGCTCGAACACTTCTGGGGCCCGAATCTCGGAGGTTTCCAGATCGACTCTTTCAATCTGGAAAATGAAAATGACATCGATAAGGATCTGGTTCTGCGCTACAAATTCACGGCCAGCCATTACGCCAAAGCCGCCGGTCCATTGCTGCTGGTGCGCCCGCGCGTTGTCGGCGAAATGGCAGGGGCCTTTGACGTGACCAAGACGCGCCATTACGCCTATGATTTTGACGCGCCTTTCCTGCGGAGTGACAGCGTTGAAATTACTCTGCCTGAAGGGTACAGCGTAGACGAACTGCCCGAACCGGCGAAAGCTATTTTCCCCTTCGCCGAGTACACCAGCAAAGCCGAGAAAGACGGCAACATCCTTAAATACAGTCGCGAATACAGGATGCAAACCACACAGGTGCCCGTGGAGCGAATTGAACAGCTTAAAAAGTTGTTTGCCCAGATCAACGTGGATGAAAAAAGCATGGCAGTGCTGAAGCTGGGTCACTAACCATTCTTAGAGGTTTTTTGGTGAAATCAATGCGATTGCTTCGGTTTAGTCTTCTAGCCAGTTGTGTGCTTTTTGCGGGAATCTCATTTGCGCAAAAGGATGAGTGGCTGCCCATTACCAGCCAGGACCTGCAGATCAAGACCGTGCCCTTCAATCCTGGCGCTTCCGCGATGCAGCTTTACTACAATGATTACAGGAATGATCCCGGCTGCACTGAACTTGTTTATCATCGCATCAAGATCCTGAATGACGCTGGCAAAAGCTACGCGGATGTGGAGATTCCGCTGGAGCCCCAAACCTCGATGAGCGGGCTCAAGGCCCGCACCATTCATCCTGACGGAAGCATTGTCGAGTTTAATGGCCGTGTTTTTGACAAGACGCTTTTTAAGCACAGGGGTCTGAAGATCCAGGCGAAGGTCTTCACCTTTCCTGCTGTGACCGTCGGAAGCATTATTGAATACCGGTACCGGCTTACTTGGCAGGAAGGCTACGTTTATAACTCTGCATGGGTGCTGAACCACAAACTTTTTACCCTCAAAGAGAATTTCGGTATCAAGCCGTATCGCGGTGCGATTGACACTAAAGACGGTATAGGCGGCGCTTTTGGGTACGTGCTACGCAATATGACAACTGCCGAAATACCAGAGCAGCATGGCGACATCTGGCAGATGGAGATGGAAAATGTACCCGGCATTCAGGACGAGGACTTTACGCCCACGGATGATGCTTACCGGCCGATTGTGCTGTTCTATTACGGCGGCAGAGAAATCCTTACTCCTGATGCCTTCTGGAAAAACGTGGGAACCTCACTCACAAGCCGTGTGGAACGTTTCATCGGCAATGTCAACGAGGTAAAAGAGATCGCGGCCTCAACTGTGGGCAATGAGACAGACCCGGACAAAAAGCTACGCAAGCTTTACGCCAGGGCACAGGAGATCAGAAACATCTCCTTTGAAAGCGCCCGCAGCCAGGAGGAGATAAAAAAAGAAGGGCTGAAGGCGAACTCGCATGCCGCGGATGTGCTGAAGCACGGATACGGGGTGCACGAGGAAATCGACCGGTTGTTTGTCGCACTGGCACGGGCTATAGGCATTGAAGCCTTTATCTTGCAGACGCCAGACAGGAGCAAAACCTCTTTCAGTGACAAAGTGCTTATCACCCAGCAACTGAACTCGGAAATCGTGGAAGCGATAGTGAACGGCAAGCCGGTGTTCCTCGATCCCGGAACGCGATTTTGTCCCTATGGACTGCTGCGCTGGAAATTTAGCGGAGTTCCGGGGATGAAGCTTAGCAAGGGCACCACCACGTTCATTGATATTCCCGCTCCGCTTCCCGATGATGCAGTGCTGGAGCGGACCACCGATGCCACCCTGGATGCCAGCGGCTCTCTCAAAGCGGCGTTAAAGGTCGAGTTCAAAGGAGAGGAAGCGCTGGAACGTCGTATCGATGCTCTCAGCTCAGACGACTTTGGACGGAAGAGACAACTGGAAGACGAGGTCACGTCCTGGCTTCCCTCCGGCGCGACCGTGAAGCTGAAAAATGCTTCCAGGTGGACGGATGCCGATCAATCTCTGATAGCTGACTTCGATATTGAGGTCCCCTCTTTCGCCGCAGTGACCGGAAAGCGGCTGGTTGCCCCTGCATTCTTTTTCACATCCGAGCAGACCAAGCTGTTTGACACGGATTTCCGCGTCAATCCCATTGCCTTTCCGTACTCTTACACTGAGATTGACAATCTGAGTGTCACCCTGCCCCAGGGCTTCACCATGGAACAACCGCCGCATGAGCGTAAAGCCAGGCTCTACTATGCAAGCTATGACATGCTTAATTCGCTTGCGGAAAATCACCTGAAGATGCGGCGCAAGCTTTCATTCAATGGGATATATTTCCAATCCAACGACTATTTCGACATGAAAAGTTTTTTTAAAGTGGTCAAGGCCGGAGACGCGGGGCAGGCCATCCTGCTCAGGCAGGAAGCCGAACCGGCAGCAGAATAATTTCCACATTATCACCAGCAATTTAGAAAAAGCCCACAGCCAGAGAAATGACTTCGAAAATTACGTGTGTACGTCCGGCAGCTGCGGGCGGGTTCTTGCTCCCGCTTTCCTGCATCTTCTATGATGGAGCAGGAATCCTCTATGGCAGATCACCTGAACAAGAAGAAAGACCCAAGCGGCATTGCCGAAAATCCTATGGCCGACGTTTTTGAAGGCCGCCACCCGTCTGACTCAGAAAAACGCTGGGCTGAGACTACTCTGGCCAAAACACTGGAGAAGTCGCCGGAGAAACCGATTGGCGCGCCCACCGGCATCAACCTTGATGAGAGCGGCCACGCGCAGTTCACCACCATCAGCGGTGTGCCCATCCGCCGGCTTTACACGCAGGCCGATCTGCCTGAGGACTGGAATTATGAAAAGTATCTTGGCTATCCCGGCCAGGCCCCTTACACGCGGGGCATTCATTCCAGCGGCTATCGCGGACGCCTATGGACCATGCGCCAGTTTTCAGGCTTTGCTTCGCCGGAGGAAACCAATGAGCGTTACAAATACCTGATGGCCAGCGGCGGCGGCGGCCTCTCTGTTGCGTTTGATCTGCCGACCCTTATGGGATATGACTCTGACCATCCGGCGAGTGAAGGCGAAGTAGGCAAGTGCGGCGTGGCTATTGATTCGCTGGAAGACATGGAAATCCTCTTCAACGGCATTGATCTGGAGAAAACCACTGTCTCTATGACGATCAATTCTCCCGCGTCTGTTTTGTGGGCCATGTATCTGGTGGTGGCGGAAAAGCAGGGGGCTGACTGGAAGAAAGTTTCTGGCACGCTCCAGAATGACATCCTGAAGGAATACATCGCGCAGAAGGAATACATCTACCCACCTGCGCCGTCGATGCGCCTGGTAATCGATACATTTGAATTCGGCGCAAAATTCACGCCCAAGTTCAACACCATTTCCATTAGCGGATACCATATCCGCGAAGCCGGCTCCACGGCGCTGCAGGAATTGGCATTCACCATCTATGATGGTGTTGAATACGTGGAGTGGGCGCGCCGCCGAGGGCTAGACGTGGATGACTTTGGCCCGCGCCTCAGCTATTTCTTCAATTCCCATAGCGATTTCTTTGAAGAGATCGCCAAGTTCCGCGCTGCGCGCAAAATCTGGTACCGGCTGATGAAAGACCGCTTTGGCGCCAAGCAGGAGCGCACATGGCTGATGCGTTTCCACACGCAGACCGCCGGCGTATCGCTCACGGCGCAGCAGCCTCTCAACAACATTGCCCGCGTGGCGCTACAGGGACTCGCGGCCGTGTTGGGCGGCACGCAATCACTCCATACCGATTCCTACGATGAAGCGCTGGCACTGCCTACGCAGGAAGCAGCACGGATCGCGCTGCGCACGCAGCAGATCATTGCCTATGAATCCGGCGTTGCCCAGACGGTTGATCCGCTCGCCGGCTCTTACTTCCTGGAAAAGCTCACGCTTGAAATGGAGACAGGCGCGTTTGATTACTTTGAGCGCCTCGACGCCATGGGCGGCATGGTGAAAGCCATTGAGAACGGCTTCCCGCAGAAAGAAATTGCTGAAGCGTCCTATCAATACCAGCGTGCCGTTGAAGCCAAAGAAAAGATCGTCGTAGGGGTGAACGATTTTGCCGTCGAAGAAAAGCAGATGGATACGCTCTATATTGACGAATCTGTTGCTCGCCACCAAACGGCAAAACTCAAAGCTCTGCGCTCCCGCCGCAACAATGATGAAGTCCGCCGCACTCTGGACGCGCTGAAGAAAGCCGCTGCCCAGGAGCCGGTTGTGCGCTCCGATGGCCGTATCAGCGACGCGAACACTATGCCGTTTATCATCGACTGCGTTCGTGCCTATGCCACGGTCGGTGAAATCTGCCAGGCGCTAAAGGAGGTCTATGGGACATATGAAGAGGTGAGCATCACGTAGGGTGTGGGGGATCGGGACATCTGGAGATCGGGACATCTGGTTATCGGTTTTTCTGTAATCCCGAGTGGAGCGAGGGAACCCTATAGCCACAGGGGATTCCGGGTTGGCCAAGTGAATTGATTGTGATCGACAATCTAGAAGAGGGTAGGGACCCCTCATGCGCAAACCTCGCGCAATCGGGGTTTCAGAAATCGATCACCCAATCTTATACACCGCCCACTGCTCCGTTCCCGCCGTCTTTTCCAGCCATCCGCATTTCTCCAGCAAGCCAGAAAACTCCGGATATCGATAAGCGACGAATAGCGGCCTGGGATTTGCAGTCAGCGATTCTCGAACCTTCTCCAGCACCACCGCCAACACCGGCTCAGGAAACGGATTAAACAGATAGACCACCAGCGGTCCGGCGGGAAAGTCGAATTCGCGCGCGTCTATGCAGAAACTTTCTATCGGTGCAGTGATCCCGTGTTGCGCAGTGAACTTTCGGATGTTCTCTTCCGCAATTCTGTGCCACTCCGGCATGAAC
>DASXJO010000258.1:0-3355 GCA_036497385.1 Candidatus Angelobacter sp.
TGAGCGTCTGGCGGAAAAGCCGGTCACGCCGGAGCTGCATGAATTCATCTGGGGCTTTGCCCACAAGGTGTCGAACTATCCCATTGAGCTGATTGAGGGCGTACCGGAGACGCTGAACTATCTTTCAGGCCGAGGCCATCACATGGTGGTAATGACCAAAGGAGACATCACGGAGCAGGCGGGAAAGGTGGAACGCTCCGGCATCAAGGAATATTTTGCCGCGGTTGAGATTGTGGCGGAGAAGACCGAGTCTGCTTATAAAGAGATCGTCGCTAAGTATGAGTTCGAGCCGCAAACGACGTGGATGGTAGGCAACAGCCCAAAGTCAGATATCAATCCAGCGCTCGCGGCGGGCATCAATGCCGTCTTTGTGCCGCACGATCTCACGTGGGCGTTGGAGCATGAGACCGTGAACCCCGTTCCGCAAGGGCTCAAGCTGTTACAGGTGGAGAAATTTGTTGAGCTGCAAGAGCATTTCTAGCTAGAAGCTCCCGATCTCCCCTATTTCTGATCCGTGTCATCCGTGTTTATCCGTGGTAAGGTTTGGTTTTTCCGGTCCCGCGCGATGACGGCGATTTAAATAAGCCGCGCGGCGCAAAATCGCCGTGCCTCAACCTGTCACCGTGAGCGAGCAGCGTAGCCGGGAGTCGAACGATCTAAGTCGGCGAAGCCCACTTTGCCAGCCCTCTGCCTGCGTCCTTCAGCCAGCGACCCACCCCCCATAAGACCTTTGGTGAAAACAAAAGGTAAAGTGCCATTCGAAAGGCCTGTCAAAAGCCTGTCGAGGCTCTTTTTTTCCTGTTTTTCAGGGCTCCAATCGCGATCAATTTCTGCGTTTTTTTCGCGTTCTAACTGTCCGGTCGGCAGAGGGTCGCAACTTATGAAAGCCGCGCGGCGCAAATTCGCCGCGCATCAAAGTGTCATCGTGAGCGAGCGGCGCAGCCGGGAGCCGAACGATCTACAATCACGTTCCGAACAAGGCTGGCGGCTGAGCGCTGATTGCTAGTTTTCAAAGATCCTTTACCGCATAGCGGCTCCTCGCTGGGAGGAAATTACAACTCTACCATTTGTTCGCCCATATGGTCAAGAGAAAAGGGAGCTTGGTAGTGTCCCCGATGGGCTTTCCAGCCAACGAACGAGGCTCTTATAAGAAATGAAATTGAACACACACCATGGTTTGTGACATGATTCTTGTCGTGGCAAAGCACCACAAAAACGCGCACCACAAGCCCGCGCACCACAAGAATGATGACCCCTTGTTGAAGTTGCGCAAGCTCGCTGTGCCGATAAGTCTGATCGTCATCCTTATGTATGCAGCGCAGTGGGCGGTCCGTTTTCCCCACACAGCCGCCACAAACCTGGCAGCGGGGATTGCCATTGCGGCAGCGGCAACAGCGCTCTGGATACTGCACCCGCGTAAGGCTCGCTAATCACGTTTGCACTATGTCAAACTGATACACTACCGGGATTAGATAGCCAAGAGCAGCATTCCTGGCAACTCGCTTTACGTGATGAAGACTTTTTCCCCACTGGCGTACCATCCCGAACCGGAGCAGGCGCGGCTGCTTGAAGGCATTAGCGCTTTTCGCGCGCAGGTGAGGGACCGGCTCCGCTGCCGCCTCGCGTGAGCCAAATCCTCTACCGTCCTCACCACAAGCCCAACCGCCATAGGCGCGGCACAGAATTATTTTTCTCGCCCGCTCCGCTGCAAGCCACAACCAGTTTTTTGAACCCAGAACACAAAAGGCTAATTGCCAATGGCTAATTGCTAAGTGCTTCCCTACCCTCTACCTGCTCAATCTCTCGTTTGCACGGATCGTCACGCACTGCCAGTCCCTGCATGATGCCGGCGTGCTCCCGCGCAAATTCAACCGTCTATATCAGGCCTACGCGCAAGAGCTGCAGGCTGAGATCAATGACGAGACCCTGGACACCGTTACCAGTATCGAAGCCGATGATCGTCACCGCTTCGGCAGAATCAGAGACGCTAGGGACAAGGAACTACGCGACCCTGATGATGTTTTCATTCATGCCGAAGAACGACGGAAAGAACTCGCCAAGCAGCGCAAGAAACGCTGATTCACTTTCACAATTCAAACCAGACAGACCCGCCGAAAGGCGGCTTTGTTGTCTATTGAAATGGCGCGATCATCATTCATCGTGATCGACATCGTTATAAGTTGTGCATTTCTTGAGAATGTCGAGTTCTGTTGCCATTGCGATTCCCGTCCCGGTGCAGAAGTGCGTCCAGTGGGGTTTGCCAAAGATGTCGAGGTATTTGATCTCACCGAGAAAAATGATGTACGAGCTTCCTTCTGCAAGTTCTTTGCTGAGGTCGGCAGGCGAGATTATTTCTGCCGGTGGGGACGGGTTGTATTTTTTGACGTTGATCGTAATGGGGAATGGCGCATTTGGAAAAACGACACCAGTGTAAACCCTGTTGTAAGCCTGACCGATGCCAAGATTAAAGTCTGGCTGCTGCCACTTTTTGTATGCGGTCGCAATCATACTCGCTTCAACTTGTCGCGCTGGAGTCTTTCCGAAGCTGGTTATTTGAATCGTCGCTGGTATAGATGTGCCATTCAGGGGGAAGTTGGCGGGAAGTACAAAACCAACCCATGCTCGCTGATCCAGTTTGAGCTGATGTTGCATGACATAAAGTTGGCACGCGTACACCATGAGCACGGCCAATCCAACGAAAACAGCGGTGGACTCAAGCACAAGTTTGTAGTTGCGTTTCAAAAACTGTGTGAAGGATATAAATGGTTTCAGAATTCTCATAGATAGTTGCTTCTTGTCATTTGTGTCGGATGTGCGCTGTTTTTCAGCGGCAGATTCCTGGTGTGCGCTGGTCGGTATGGTGGGGAGTTTAGGCCGTTGCAAAGCCTGCTGTCGTTGCTTCTTGCGTTTATATTTACCGCGCATGCCATTTCAAACTTGCTGGAATAGAGAGCGCAATTTTAACCCCAGAGGTTTATTATGCAAGGTATAAGTCCAATGCAAGCACCTGAATGTCACGAAGGCCCGGAAGGCGCAAGAGAATTTTGAGCGCGGGGATGAAGTCTTTGTTTCAGGTCCGCAAAGTCTCTATGCGTTGTGTGCGGCCTACTCGCGCTCTCGGGACAGGATTTTCAAA
Organism: Candidatus Angelobacter sp.; assembly: GCA_036497385.1. Classification (GTDB taxonomy): domain Bacteria; phylum Acidobacteriota; class Terriglobia; order Terriglobales; family Acidobacteriaceae; genus Angelobacter. The sequence goes on from DASXJO010000258.1 coordinate 3,137, forward strand.
ATTCCCCCCGGCTCAGGTCCACGCCGCCAGTGCTCATCCACGCGCACATTAAGAAATCTTTCCATCCGTAGTTGCTGTATCCCTCTCGGGGTGGAGCAGGCATTTATGTGTAAAGTTCCACGACATCATTTACAGAACGTTCCGACACATCCTTTACACTTTGGTTCCCGGTAAATCCGCTCAGTCCCGATCCACGGCCGTGGATCGGGGCTTGAGCGG
>DASXJO010000259.1:0-6828 GCA_036497385.1 Candidatus Angelobacter sp.
GCCGATTTGCGCTCGGATAGGGCAAGGGACGGAAGAAGGCCGCATTCGCAAGCCCAAAAACAGCGGTGTTCGCTCCGATCCCAATGGCGAGAGCGAGGATTGCCATGCAACTGACGGCTGGAGCTTTTTTAGCTGTGCGAAACGCATACTGCAGGTTCTGCCATATATCCCGCATCAAGATAACGTCCTCTTCATCTCAGGCACTACGTGCGCCTTCTCTCTTGAAACTACAACCTGCCGCAAAGATGCTAACGGCATCGCGAGTGTGGGTATTCTACCGCCGGATTTCGAGAGAGCATATGGCCAAAATTATGTGGCCATGATTAGGCCATTACGTGGAGAACAGCCGGTTTTATGAACCATGACAACATAAACAGCATCTTCACATATATGAAGTTATGTGGTGCACAACATAACCGCATGTAGGAGTAAATGGTTTCCAGTTCGGCCATGGAGGACCTCTGTTGCTTTTGTTCCTTCTGTTTGAATGGGTTGGCCGCGGCAGCAAAGTGACTATTCATCCACCAGATGAAAGGGATGGATTGGAACCAAGACGCGGGGTCACGCTTGTCGCTCGAGCGCCATAAGAATCTTTTTAGACCGCGATCGGCTTACTTTGGTGATATGCTGACCCGCTGAAACTCTTCGCTTCGGAGGACCCTGTGGCGCAAAAAAAAGATATCACTGGTGTTCCATACAGCTCGCCGGGCAACAAACCTGCTGGCGCTGGTACCAAGGTCACAATTCACACCGACAAAGGACCGAAACCGGGAACAATGGGAGGCGGCGGTTACGTAAAACCTGGTACCAAGCGATAAAGTTAGAAGAAGATTCAGCGCAATACGAAGCGTCGATGTCGCAAATACATCAGACGAGATTCGCTTAGGATTAGTGTCGTCGCTAGTAAGTCCGAGTAGTATCAATGTGCAACGCAGAACGGCCCGACACACGGCTTCCGAAGTTGTCGCGGAGCTATTCACGCGCCCAGACAAGCAGGATGAATCTTCCAGCCAGGCCGCAAGTCTCGACGGCTAGATTCGTCGCGCTCAAACCCTCGGTTCGGACAACCTCGTTGACCACCACTGGCCGCAAGAGAGAGATGAATCCAGAGACCCCATGCATCCATTCAGAAATTGGAGAGCCGGCGCGCAAGAACCTATACTCGATCGGCGGTCCGAGGAACTCGTAGGCCTGGATCTCACCCTCGCGATGCAGATCAACAGTAGAACCGTGATGTCCTTTAAAGGTCAGAATCATGAAAACTGATCCCCCAAAAAATAGAGGGCAGAACTTCGGATAAGGAAGCGATGGAGGCATTGCCCTCGAGCCCAACCGTGCGAAACTCCGTCGACGAATCGAATTCAAATAACCTCTCGCTCCCGCGACCCTCTAGTTGCGTGCTGAAAAACTGCTGCAAGTTCGATATTTTGCCATTCAATGCGCCCGACTGTTCCGGGAAACGGAAGCATTCCGCTCTGTACACCATGAGCGAGCCATGAGAGGAACTGAGTCTTATCGCCTTTGATCAGGACAGGATCACAGCCGATTCCGAGGAGTGGGACAATTGCGCGTTGCTTTTCGAGCCGATCACAAAACCAGCCCGCCCATTCCGGAGTTCCGGGCAGCCCAAAGAGTTTTGCAATAGACATCCACAGAAAGTCCGGCTGTGAGTGCGCCAGGATCGTTCGACCAGTGCTGCCGGTGTTGTTAATGAGCTCTTCTGAAATCCCGACCAAATGGCGGAGTGACCGCTTCCGATCCCGCAACTGTAAGGAAGCTCTGTTTGTCTGAGCATTGCGCCCGAGTGACACGCGAACGGGCTCTACGTTCGGACCTTCAATCTCAAAATCCTCGTCGGTTGAGATCGCTGCGTTGACGGCTGCAATCTGAGTATCTCCGCCAACCACGGAAATCAGGTGGGCCTTACCGCGTCGCGGCGCTTCGGGCAAAACCTCTCCGATAAAGCGGTCCAACCTCAATTTAAATGTCGTAGTGGTTTTGTCCGTGCGCTTGTAGTAAGTCAGCCAGCCAAAGCGAAGGTGCGCGTTCTTCATGCGTCATGCGCCTTTTCGTGAGTAAGAACTTGTGTCTTTCCATCGGAGAAGATCAGCGTCAGCTCGTGAGAGAAGCGTTCGCGATCGTGGAGGATCGTTGCGTCTCCGTCTTCCTCTTCCCAATGATCGACGAATTTCACCGAACGCCAGAAGGCAATATGCCGTTTTTCGCCTTCTCCGAATACGCCGTTGAGCAAACCAGCAGTGCAAAGCAGTCCGACATGGCCCCCGTGCAGCGGAGTGAGCGGTCTTCCCCGCACGTTCGATTGCTCATGAATCAATACGCGTCTTGTCTGGCGGTAGGCGGAAGATCGCAGAAGCAGGTCTTCAACTTCGTCAAGGGGAATGCCAGTGTTGGAGAAAACTGCGGGGCCGGATTCCGGAACCGGATAGCAGGTCTCAGCAGTATCGCCAAGCACTGGCAGTTCTTCTTGTCCGGCAAGCCCTTCTAGATAGCGTTGTGTTTCGAGCAGGACCGAATCTCGCGGCCGTTCTGTCCGCTTTCGCCGGGCCGCCAGAAGCGCGATTTGCTTGAAGCGCATACATTCGGTCGAAGCAAGCCGGTAAACGCGCAAATCTTTGAAGTGATCGGCCAAGAGACGAGCGCAGGGCTTGAGCCTCGCTTGTGGAATAACGAAGACGAGAATGCCGTCCGGTTTCAGCCAGCGATGAGTGTGTTCAAGAAAGACGAATTCGAGCCGCTGGTTTCCGCTCTGGCCTGATTCCCAGTCGTAGGGTGGATTGAGATAAAGGAGCGACACCGACTCCACCGGACAGCGCACGTCTGTGGTGTTCGCCTGCAATACATCAATTCCTAGTTCTCTGGCTTGCTCCGTCCGAAACGCGTCGACTTCGATTCCGTAGCGCCGTGCCGGGGCATGGTCGAGCAATCGCGTGAAAGCGGCTCCATCGCCTACGCAGGGATCAAGCGCTGAGAATTCTCCCGAATGTGTTAGATAATTACTCAGGCGCTGCGCTTCAATTGTGGGAAGAGGATAAAAGCCTAGTTTGCTCTTTCCATGAATATGCACAGTCCACCGCCAATCAAATAGCTACTGCTACAAAATCAGAGATTTAAATGAAAACTGCTGGGAAATTGAAACTAGACAAGCACCTTGCGATCGAAGCCAAATCGATGGTCGCCTTGGCCTTCCGCAATGGGCCGATTGAGGACATTCATGCTGGCCGAGAATGCCCTACTTGCGCGGGGAAAGCCGAGTATTCGCATATTACTCAGGATGAAATGAAGCGGATTATGAAGCGAGCAGTGGACAAGGTGTATGCACTCTTATGGATTCGGACTTACCATCCAGAGATTTTCCAGCATGTCGTCCGGGCTGGAAGCCTCTATGCCCCCGGATGGGATTTGCCAGAGAACAGCCGAGAGGAAATCGAGTTCATGGTGCGTGGCGCCGAACTTCTTGGAACGGCAAGACAGGTCGGCACCCCGGAACCGAAGGCGCACCGACAAAACAGAGGAGGACCTAAACCAAGCTCAAGAACACGCGGTCGCTCAACCTGACGGTTCAGCCATAGGCCAATTCTGCAAACATGCAGCACTGCATTACTTCTTGCTTAATCTTCGGCCCGATTTCGCTTTAATCATGTCCAGCACAACCTGCTTAATATCGGCAAGTCCCAAAATCTTGTCAGCCACGGCTGCGAGGGTATTTGTAACTGCCGTAAGGTCGTCTGGGTCGAGCCTTTCGCTCACGAGGAATTTGTATTCCCAAAAGGGCGATATAGGAAGCTTGTTGTTTAGCAGACGCTCTTGAATGACGAGATAATACCTCTTGCGAACGATGCCTTCTTGCCTGAAGCCTGGGATTCGGTCCATAGTTATCTCGCCCCATGCCGCTTTTCTCGCTTCGATTGATGCCTGCAGACTCTTCAGCTTAATATGCGGCAACAGCGCGAAGTACACTACGCTGCCCCCCACAATTGCACCAATGCCGAGTCCGGTCAAGAAAGAGCCACCCAAGATCATATGGGTGGATTATAGCGGGCCTCGCATTTGACGTACTCAAATACGTGCTCAATTGCAAAAACAGCGAAATACCTCGCGATATTGGCAAGTAAATCCCGGACAGCGGGGGAGAGGCTGTTACTCGTGACAACCTCGTCCAGTGATAGAAGACTCAAGCGTTTCGAATGGATGAGGATGTTCCAAGTTCGTGGACCTCAAGTAGTGGCATGCGCATGCCAGCGGCAAGTCCACGGCGAGTCATGAAACACTTGATCGGTGTGAGCGCTTTGAGCAACATCTTTTTCTTCGCTTGCTCGTCAATTCCATCCCATTCAGGGTTACCTCGTACCGACCGAATTAGCGTCATGAGCTTCCCAGCAGAGGTCATGGCAGGCTTCCAGTATGCCCAACCGTCGCTGTGCGCATTCACTTCATCCTTAAATTCCTGAAGAAAACGACTCGCCTTACCTAGGACGGGATCGTGTGCATAGCAGCGAGCCGCTTCATCAATCTCATACTCGTTCATAAACAGGACGGCCATTTTTCCGTGTTCCTCCCTGAACTCGGTCTGGTGCTCTATGTTCACGCGTTGTCTTCAAATATAACTGTGGGTCTCAGTCGTTCCCAGCGAATGACAAACTGCCGGTGTGGCTGCCCCCCGTTATAGAGTTCAAAGATCAGACCGTCGGAAATATAGAGTGCGACCGGCAACGGGATGACCGGAATGCTCGAAGGCAGGCGGTCGCTTTGGCAGTTCTGTTCGCGCACAGGACCCCCTTTGTTTCGGAATTGCAGCGCGTTGTCAGCTAGCGGATGCGGCTGTCCACGGCAATTATGTAACCTTCGTGGCGGCGGCGCTGCTCGCCCCACAAGCCATAAATCTTTCTGCCGTGCTGAGAGATGTAGTCTTGTGCAACTCGAATACGATTGCCGTGCAAATACTTGGCAACCTCTTCCGGACTTGCACCCAGCCGGGCAAGGTCACAGGCGACGGTCAAACCAAAGTGGAGGTCGCCAAGTGGAATCAACGGCGTGAGAAGTACATCATTCTCGCCCTCAGTTACTTCGCGAACATTCGCAAGGACAATCCGTTTGGGTGCATGGTCGCCGCATGTAGGGTTCGACCTGATGAATTCAATGTGGTGACAGTCGGGTTTGGGCGCCTTGGCAAATTTCGGTGCGGGCAGGAACAACCGTATGTCCATTGTGCTTCAAGCTAACGGTCCAGGTGCCTCCGGCCGAAGCGGGCACACTCCACTTGCGAATCCAGCCTTTCACGGATCACACCTCACTTGTTAATCTCGTCGAGCGACATCTCTGGGGTAGCAGCCGGTCGGTTAGCCTGCAGAAAGACTTGATTGCGACAAACCCATTCGCTCGAGTTCCTCGTCCGTCACAATTCGTACTGCGGTAAATGAGCAGAACCCATTCATGGGGAATGGCTGCTCATCTTCAATGAGGTCCCCGGCCTGCAAGTGTTCCTGTTTCCGCTGGCCCGTGTCGTAACGCGGATTTTCTGGCTCATGGCTTTTTCCTGAAACTTTGCGGAAGGGGCAATTACCTGCGCGCGTGGCACTTTTGTCGCGCTTGCCGCACGATCAGTACTCGCTCGGCAAAAGAATCACGTTATCCGTGAAATAGAACTTGATTTCGGTGAGGGGAAAGTCCGTGAATGGGATCGGTTTGCTATAAACGACATTGTCGTTCCCGTCATCACAAGTCAAGAGCCCTCGCCGATCATTGACGGTCAGCTTCCAAACTTGAAAGGGTTCAGCCTTAACAGCAGCGCTGAATGTCTGCGCTAATGCGATCTCATCCAGCAACCAGTACGCCCCGCCGTGATCGGCAACGTATTTGGCGCCATCCGTGTATGTGATTGAACGAACCAAGCTATGCCGGTTCCACTGCTCGGAGCCGGTGAACTGGTCGAGATCTTCCGCGTGCAGATTGTTGACTGGCATTCGAGTGTCCTTTATGCCGCTGTCCAATTTGGAAATGGGGTGCGGGTGGAGTGACGAAACGCCGTAATTAAGGCGCGAATTGCGGAACGGCGGCTGTAGAGGCCTTCAATCAGGCGATTGAGGCCAGCAGTGTCGAACTCGTACCATTCTGCCGGGATTTCTGCGGCAATCCCCCAAATCTGATCAATGTCCATTTCTTCAGCGCGTGTGAGAGCCGGCTCGAACGCATCCCAGCCTGTCACATGCTTGTAGACATAGTTCCGGGCGTAAACACCCCGCAGAGGAGAATCAGGAAAATTCCATTCGCCGGCATTGAAACAATACCCTTGGTCAATGAACGTCGCCTTGTATGTCGCTCGGCGCTTCGCCTGGCGGCTGAATACCGCCTGGCGCCCATCTGCATTGCACGTCCATTTATCGAGCACGATCACTCGCGCGAAATCTGCGAGATTCGTCACTTGCTGCAACAGGCCTTCAGGCAAGTAGTCGAACAGCTGGCCTTCAATCGGATCTGCGGCGTATGCGGATCCCAGGTGCAAGCCGGCTTTGAACGCAGTTCGGAGGCCCGCTATGTCTAGGCGAAGGTCGTCTGTATGCTCTATGAGCCAACCGCAAACCTCTATCGATGCGACGCTGGGGACTGGAAGACCGAGAAGCGCTCCCAGCCGAGTTGCCAACATTTCATTAGCGAGCACCCGGACATGCTGGGGGTTGTTCTGGAACTTCGTGACGTAGTACAGACCGTCTGAGGCCCGAAGGAGTTGGGATTGCGATCCCCCACGCAACCTGCGGACATGTTGGATCGCAGAGATGCAGGCATTCACAAGCACCTCCTGAATTGTTGGAA
>DASXJO010000260.1:0-2052 GCA_036497385.1 Candidatus Angelobacter sp.
GCTGATTGGGCTGCCGTTTCTCGCGTTATCGGCAACAAATCCGCTATTGCAGTCCTGGTACGCTCATGTCCGACCGGGCCGTGAGGCTTCTGCACCGCCTTACAGGTTATTTGCGCTCTCCAACTTTGGATCATTGCTGGCACTGCTGGCTTATCCGGTGCTGGTGGAACCAAACTTCAGTCTGCGCACGCAGACATTGGCATGGTCAGTGGGATTTTTTGTGTTCTTTGTGGTCTGCGGAGTCATTATCGCCAGCGGAAAAAAAACTGAGGAGCTTAAGGATCAAAAGATTGAGCCATTGCAGAGAGTGAGCGGGGCGATATCTGCAACCTCACAGGCAGCAACTGCGGCGGCGCCATCCTTAATTTCTGACGCTGTACCGAGCCCCGGAGAAAGAACGCTGTGGCTGCTGATGGCAGCCTGCGGATCGCTGCTGCTTTCAGCCGTGACCAGCCATTTAAGCCAGAACATTGCGGCGATCCCGCTGCTTTGGATCCTTCCGCTCACCATCTACCTGCTCACGTTTGTGCTGGCATTCAACGGCGGAAGAATTTATTCGCGAAAGCTGATGATGGGATTGCTTCCATCGGCACTGGGCGGCGTGGCTTATCTGATTGTGGACACAAGCATGGACGTGCCGATCATGATTTCCATTCCGCTCTTCTGCCTGACTTTATTTATTGGAGCATTCTTCTGTCACGGAGAGCTCTACCTGCGTCGGCCCTCCGCTCGCTATCTTACGCAGTACTACCTGCTCATTGCGGCCGGAGGCGCGCTGGGAGCAATGTTTGTAGGCGTGCTCGCGCCGGTGATCTTCAGGGGAAGTTATGAGATGGCGTGGAGCCTGGTATATACGGCTGCGCTGGCTGCGGCCCTGATGTGGCGGCAACACTGGGCCTGGCGTATTTTCTGGCCTGCGGCTGCTGCCGGGTTACTGGTTGTAGTTGTGCTTCAGGAGCGCGCCGACCGGGAAAACGCAATCGTTCAGGTGCGGAGTTTCTACGGGACACTCCGGGTCACAGACGAAGCGACTGAAGACGCGGGAAGGTATCGTACGCTGATCCATGGGACGATCCAGCATGGGACGCAGTTCCTGGCCAGTGAAGAGTTGCGGCGGCTGCCCACTACTTACTATTCGCATGATTCAGGAGTGGGCTTGGCGCTGGATAACTGCTGCAAGGGCCGGGTGCGCCGTGTCGCCGATATTGGTCTGGGAACCGGAACGCTGGCAGCGTACGGAGAGCCAGGGGATGTGTTCCGTTTTTATGAGATTGATCCGCGCGTTGAGGTCATCGCAAAAAATGTATTTACCTATTTGCGGGATTCGCGGGCCAGGATTGAGATCGCGCATGGCGACGCCCGTTTGTCGATGGAAGCAGAGCCACCGGAAAACTACGACGTGATTGCCGTGGATGCGTTTTCCGGCGATGCGATCCCGGTGCATCTGCTCACGGCGGAGGCCATCAAACTTTATCAGCGGCATCTCGCGCCGGGCGGAATTATTGCATTCCACATCTCCAATACTTATCTAAGACTGGCTCCCGTGGTGCAGGCGCAGGCAGACCATGCCGGCCTGCATGCCGTTTTGGTGACGACCGAGGACAACGATGACACCGGAGCGTTCAGTTCAGACTGGGTGCTGGTGACTGCAAATGAGAAATTCCTGGCTTTGCCGGAAATCGCCGATGCCAGTGCAAAGATCGAACCCAAACCCGGCCTACGGCTTTGGACCGACGATTACAGCAGCCTGTTGCCTATCCTGAACCTGCGTCCGGCGCCCAAGAAAGACTGACTTCATTGGTTTATACGCAGGGCCATGCTTTCTGAAACTATTTTGATATCAAAGCATCTAACGTCAGGAAAGAAAAAAGGGCCTGCAAAAACCACCAAATTGAGGAGACACCGACATGGATTCGAAATGGCAACTGCTGTTGGGCCGGGTGTTGTTAAGCGCAATTTTTATTCTGAGCGGACTAGGCAAGCTGCCGCATTTTCAAGCTGTTGCAGGCATGATGGCCGCCAAGGGCATCCCGCTCGCGTCAGTGGCGCTGG
>DASXJO010000261.1:0-11958 GCA_036497385.1 Candidatus Angelobacter sp.
GGAAAAGACGCGCCTGTTGCATGAGGCCATTGGCGCCGGCACCTCCCAGTACGGTATGCAGACGTTCGACCAGTCCCTCTACGATTTGTACTCGCAAGGCCTGGTCAGCTATGAAACCGCCTTGGAGAACGCCAGCAATCCAGACGACTTCAAGCTCAAAGTGCAAGGCGTCCATTCCACAGCGGACGCGGCACGCGAGCAGATGGAGCAAGCCGGATTTAGCGCCGGAAGAGCGTAATTGCTCAACTTGTAAACAACCACCAAAACGAAATACCCAAGGAGACGTGAACAAGCGTCTCCTTTCTTTTTTGAAACTATTGTGGACCGCAGGCGCCCTCGCCTGCGTAGTCTTAGACCATAATTGCCAGAATCGCCGAGATTGCCACAGATTAAAGGGCAAGCGCGGGCTTTCGCGCGGCGGGCGTCAGTTCGTCCCACAGTAGTAGAATCTGAAGCTCTCAAACCGAATTGCAAAAGCTATGCACCCGATCGCTCTCGCCACGTTCCTCCGCATCTCCGGCGTCGCAGTCGCAATGTGCTCGGCGGGCATCGTGGTTTTGTTGGTCGGACTATGGGCGGCGAAAAACGATATCGCCCAATCTTGGGGTCTGGACAAGATCGTCGCCCTGGCCAATTTGTGTTTTGCTGTGCCGCTGGCCGTCTTCGGCGCTCTGCACCTCTTCGGCCCGCAATTCGTCAAAGGCCTTGTGCCGCGATACATGCCAGGCCGTATGTTCTGGGTATATTTTGTCGGCTGCGCGTTGATCGCCGCCGCCTTGAGCATCGCCGCCAAAATCGGCGTGCGCTGGTCCGGCCTGCTGGTGGGAATCATGATGTTCATGTTCGTGGCCATGCTCTATCTTCCCAGCGGGCTGCGCCACCTGCACGCCAGAATTACCTGGACCATCGTCTTGCGCGAGTCGTCCTTCGGCGGCGCCGCCTGGATTCTTGCAGCCATAGCAAAAGACGGATGGCGCGGACCAGTGAGGAACACGCTGCTCACCGTGGGCCGCATCGTAATCGCGCTCGCTGCAATATTTTTTGGCGTTCAGCACTTTCTGCATCCGCTGGGACTTCCCGGAGTCCCACTGGAAAAAGAAATGGCGGCGTGGGTTCCCGGGCGCATGCTCATTGATTATGTGACGGGCGCCGCTCTTCTCGCAGCCGCAATAAGCGTTCTGCTGCGCAGAAAAACGCGGATTGTCGCAGCCTGTGTTGGCGGCTGGCTTTTGCTGATGGTCCTGGTTATCTATGTTCCCGTCATGATCGGTGCGCTATCCGATCCAGGCATTGAAGTCCAGGTGGAGGGGATCAACTACTTTGCCGACACGCTGCTGTTTGCCGGAGTCATCCTGGCCCTGGCTAGCGCCGCGCCACGCTCCAATGTGGCTGACTTAGGACAGCAGGCGATAAAAAAGGCCCTGACCAGCGGGCCTATTTAAAGTTGGTTGATTTTGAATGAAGGACTATTGGCCGAGACAAGCCGGCGGGACGTCACTGCAGTCTCCACTGATGACTCTGCAGGTTACGGGATCATAGTTGCAAGCTCCGGTACCGAGTCCGCTGCCAAAGAATTTGCTGGTTCTGAATCCACCTGCAATCTGTTCAAGTTCTTCTTCACTCACAAGGCGGGCGCCAGCCCGGCCCAGCACGCGATTTGTTTCCTGTAAATTCGACATGCAATGCTCCTTTTCTTCACTTACTAGCAGGTCATTATAAGTCCGGCAGGAAGACAACCTCGACGAAAAACCACGCGAACGAATACCGTTATGGGAATGAATTTCATTATGGGAATGAAGAGAGGAAAACTTTTGGGTGCGACGGCGCAGGCCCGCGTCCCGGCCACCGAGGTATTGATCTCTACCGCGTTTGTTCCGCGAGTGCATCATGACCCCGGAAAAGACGCGCCTGTTGCATGAGGCCATTGGCGCCGGCACCTCCCAGTACGGTATGCAGACGTTCGACCAGTCCCTCTGCGATTTGTACTGGCAAGTCCTGGTCAGCTATGAAACCGCCCTGGAGAACGCCAGCAACCCAGACGAATTCAAGCTCAAAGTGCAAGGCGTCCATTCCACAGCGGACGCCGCACGCGAGCAGATGGAGCAAGCCGGATTTAGCGTCGGAAGAGCATAGTTACTCAACTTGTAAACAACCACCAAAACGAAATACCCAAGGGAGACGCGCAAGAAGCGTCTCCTTTATTTCTGTGAAAGGATCGTGGACCGCAGTCGCCCTCGCCTGCGTAGCTCTTGGCCTTTTCCGATCACGGCGATGACGCGCTTGCAGCGTCTCCTTACTTTTGTCGGTTGCCCGATCATTTAATTGTCAAAGATCTTTCCGGCATTTATGCCGTGCTCCACTCAGGAGCTTTTAGCCGATCATCCGATTCCTGATCCGTGTCACCCGTGTTCATCAAATGGCGAGGCTCTGGTTTTCCGTGGCGCTTCCCCCCTCCCGGGGTCTCCCACCGCATCCCAGCTCATCCCAGAACGGCGTAGGTTTCAGCAATTTCTCCCGGTGCCACGACCGAGTGCGCAGGCCTTCGCTCGCCGCTGCTCCGCAAGCTCGCCTCGTAAGCTTCTCTCCCTTCCGGCGTGTCCGTCCTGTACATATCCGGCGTAGGCTTCCAGAAAATTGGGTCCGGCTTCTCTAATCCGCGATCATCCGCGTTTATCCGCGGTAAATTCTTCTCTTCCTCCGTGCCTCCGTGTCTCCGTGGTGGGTGTTGGTCTTCGCTGAATGCTGAGTGCTGATTGCTGCGTGCTTCTTCGCTGATCGCATCCTCCTCATCCACCGTGTCCCGGACCATCTCTTCATCCTTCGCTTTCCCAAACGTCGTCTGGCCCACGTTCGTCAGCGCCAGCTGCATGGAATACAACAGCAGGCCAGCCTTCTTCGTCGATATCGTGTCCTCAATCATCGCCTTCTGTATCCGCATCAGCCCCACCTGGATCGCGTTGGCGTCTTCCGGCGGCGGCAACAGCAGCAACAGCGTCCTTGCTTCGGTCATCTGCATGTGCGCAAAACAGTAGATGTGTTGCTTCATCTGCGGAGACCGGCAGCTCGTACCATCCTGCTTCACCCATCGGCACCGCGGCGCCATGTCCGCCATCTTCAGCCGCTGTTTCAGCTTCTGGTAAACCTTGTCTTCTTTGCTCGTGCCCTGCGTTATCTCCCGCTTCATCGCCGGGTTCCTCTCCAGCAGCCTCGTCAGCTCTTCATACGTGCGTGCCAACTGGAGCGCCAAAGCGTCCGCCTGCTGTTCCGGAGTGAGAAGGTTCTGCCTTTGCTCTTGCTGTTGATCCTGGTTCTGGTCCTGGTCCTGGCTGACTGCTGAATGCTGACCGCTGAATGCTGCTTCCATAATTCCGGTCCTCTTTTCCGCCTTTTCATCAGACACTAGACACTGCTCCAGATCTGAATCAGGCAAAAGTAATCAACTTTAGTCCAAATTGTTTTGCGAATCAATAGCGAAATAGGACAATGGCCACGTCCGATAACAATTTACATTGTGAAAACATGTAAGCAGCAGAGTTGGAAAGACTTACAAGCACGCCATCAGCAAACTCAGGATCGGCTGAGTGCACATCAACCGCGTATTATCAGACGTAAAGAAAGTCGCCGCGAACTTGGACATGTACCGCAACTTTTTCGCCCTTTGCGTGTCCCGTTTCCGTTGGTTTCTCTCCTGGACCACCGTAGGTACTTCACCCTGGCCGTCCTCTTGCAAGATAGCGGGAAGGGGTGGACAGTTGAAAACCAGAAAACGTTTCGTCTGCTTCGATAGGCTTTCCCGCTCTCATCAAGGGCGACCTATCCGACATTGAGTCTAGGCAAACCCAGCAGTTTTGGACAATTCAGCACTATTCCGGCGCGCTTTACCCAGCCACAACCGTTCTGGCGGAGCCAGATCGTCCTCAGCATACGCTTCAATTAGGCATAGGCGATTCAAAGCGACTGAGCATAACAGCAAAACACCTGATAAAGCTTTGAAACGGTATTCGGCCAACCGGTCTTGCTCACCTGAGAAGAGAGGCGCTCCACCTAGCGAAAGAGAGCTCGTAATATCATGGAGGGCAACCATACACTCGCTCGATAATCCGCAATCGCTGGCAATCGACTGCGTCCACGTATAATAACGCCCCCCTACTAGCGATTGCGCCGAGGCAAGTATTTGGTCGCGACTTCGGGCACGATCCAGATCAAGAGATTTAGCAAACTCTAAGACGACGTCCTTTTCTGGAGCTGATTCGACACGATCTTCGAAACTCCTTGTAGCCTGAAACTTCAGCGCAAGCAGCTCCTTGTGAGGCGAGAACTTAGTGTGAAGCGTGTGCGCCATTTTAAGGACGCTTTCCTTGTGATCCGAGAGCTCGGTACAAATCCTTTTAGATATCTTTACGATCACATTTCTGTCTATTCGCTGTTGCACTTCATCTCGGTTCCTATTAAAAGCATTAGCCAACGCCTGCGCAAGATTAAGATCTGCGATTATTTCCACGTCGATTGTTTCTAAAATTACTGCACAAAATGCAAAAAGTATCAAGCGTCCCGACGAGCGATGAGTTACTTCTTCTGTTAAGAGTAAAGAGTCTTTCTTGATGCGCTCCACAATCACACTGCTAGCTAGCCATGTACCTATAGGCGGTATATTCCTAGAAAACAAAACAAGATCGTGCCACTTTTTTGATAGATCCGCCGCAAGTTCTTCAGGTAAAGAATAGACCCAGTCGCCTCCAGTTCTCTCAGTAACCCATCTGCAAAAAGCCTCTGCGTCGCTCTTTCGAATACCTACTATTGGCAAGAGTGCGGTGCCTCTCGTAAAGTCATAGCTATCCCAGTGATCAGGCTGACGAAATTCTGAATGGGACCGGCGCTCATTAACGAAAAGCTGATATTCAGCCGAACTTAATGGTGACGTATCTAGGTACCAATTGTCGCCAACGCGCACCATTTCACGAAGGCGGCGAGTTAGTTTATGTTCTGCAGCCAGTCTGCGGCGTTCGGATTCCTCATCATCGATTGCTTGATCCGTAATCCGCAATAAACGTTGGCGTAAATCGGAGCGCAATTCGAGTGCCTCAGCATCACAATCTGCCGCCAACAAAAGCTCTTCTACTTTTGGACGCTCTGATATTAAGCACTTCTCAACAATTGGGCTGGGATCAGCCTGAGCTGCGTAAAGGCGAGCTGTTTCATGCCACCACGTTTGATCCACCTTCTTGACAAGTTCCGCAACGAGTTTTTCTTCTTTTATGTGAATTGATGATAAGTACTCTTGGAATGTGAGGTGCGCAAAGCCATAAATTCCGTTTTCTCGCTGGATCAATAACCCGCTTGAATCTTCTACCATTTGTAAAAATAGTTCGGGATCACCGCCTGGCGTGACAAGTTGTAGAGAAGGTGTAATAGTTTGAACTGCCTGGTCTTTTGGAATCTCTCTTATTCGGTTGCACATCATGTAATAGGCTAACACGCGCAATACTCTGATCTTTTGGGCGGGCGCCAATGCGAGTTCTAACCCACGTGCTTGCTGTCTTCTTCCAAGAAAAACATCACAAATTTCAGCGAACAATTCGACACGTCGCCCAGGCAATTGACTCCGATAGCGATGTACAGTTGCGATTAACGTTAACAGTAATGGGTTCACCGCCAATTCCTGCAGGGTAGGCACCCTGTCCAGTCGTTTAAGGAGATCCTCAGCTCCCTCTGCAGCCTGCATGCGAACCCCAGGATCGTCTTTCTGATATGCTGCCACTTCATTCGCCAAATACCAGTTCTGGACAAAGCTTTTAACTTGGTCATGCGTAAAAGGCAACAGTCGCAAGACTGTAAATCCAGAAAGAGGATTAGTTCTATACCCATTAGGTCTTGAAGTGACTACAAAGAGGTTTGCCCCTAATAGCCCGACCTGATCCTCTACCCATGTCACCACCTTGCATCTTAACTCTGAGTTAGCAACTTCGTCTAAACCATCAAGCATCACCAGGCACTTGCCTTTTTGCAGACGTCTTTCGAACCAGTCTACTGGAGGAGGAAGGTCTTTGAGCGAGGACTCTATGATTTCGACCAGGCTAATTTTGGGATTGGATTCAATTGCATTCGCATGATCCCGCAAAAAAAGCAAGATCGACGTAAGATCAGAAAACTTTTTCTTTGCCGCCGTAACCAGGGCCAAGTGTTTTAGGAGTGTCGTTTTACCACTACCAGGAGAGCCTATAATGGCGAAGTTAAAGTGATGACCAGGCTCAGGCTGAAGCCATGCAAATATATCCCCTTTGGCATTGTGTTCGCCCATCATAGATTTTCGAATGGGATCTTGCGAGACTTCTCCCGGTACCGCAGGATCAACCATTAAGTCTACATATACACTTTCAAGCTCTAAAGCGAACTTGCCTTGTGTGGAGAATCCTTTAACATCGAAGGTACGGTGCTTATAGTAAATATACTTTGCATAGGTCTTTTTGTAGCCGTAACCGATAAAAAGAGCGGTTAACAATTTATCCGCTGAGTTTGCGGCATACTTTACCCATTTGGGCTCGAGCTCTGTCCAGACCTTCTTACCAAATGCCATCAGCACACAAGTAACTGAAACCAATGCAGTCTTCCACCAAGAGTGCGTTTCAATCCAAATGACACTTCCGAGCGCCGCTGCTCCTAATGTCTTTAAGACTGAGATTACTTGGGACACTATGACACCAATTTTCAAGTTGTATTTAACAACCAAGGTAGAAGTAGTGCTTGGCCCGGAATGCGGCGGAGTTTAATCTGCATACGATCCAAAATGCAAGTAAAAAATGTCTTCAATAACTTTTCTGGTTTGTATCCAGCGGTTATTTACGGCGGCCTGACTTGAGGGTTTAGTCTGAGATGAGCATAGCGAATCGGGCTGCGAATCGAGGCCGTAAAGTGTCTGGAAACAAGCCATCCTTGCGCCGCAGGCTCGCGCCTTGCCCATTCACGCCAAAAGCGGGCACGAACGGGGCCCTTGCAGCTTCTCCAGCAAGTCCGCCCTTGAGTTGCTGCACGCAAAGCAGCGGAGCGCGCACAAAAATTCCTGTGCCGTGCGCTTCGAACTACGCACAGGGCAGGCTCCGCGGCGCTCTATTCCTTCTCATCTTTCCCAGCGCTAGCGCGATGGCCTCAATAATTCCGCTGCGGGCTGGCCAGCTGGCAATTGACCGTCGGATGGCACGGTTTGCCCGCCTGCTTTATAGCCCCCAAGGACACTGTCCTTCTTCGCAGTTGATTCGCTCCGAAGGATCGTCTAGAATTCCGCCAGCGCCTCAGGGCGATGTGTGAACGATCTTTGAAAAAATAGCTGCTAGCCGCTAGCAAAAACGGAACCTTTGCTGAACCCCACGCCAATTGAAGGGTGATCGCTGAAATGTACGCCAATCTGGGATGATCTGGGATGACCCTGCTGAAACCTACGCCAATCTGGGATGACCAGGGGAGGGGGTGGGGGTGGTGAGGGCTTCGTCGATTTAGGTCCTTCATTCGCGGCAAGGGCGGCCGCTCTTTCAGGATGACAACTTGAAGCGCGGCGGTCGTTGCGCACCGCGGCTTATGACATCGCCGTGATCGCCGGAATCGCCGACATCGCGCGTCATCGGAAAGGCAAAGGCAAAACCTTACCGCGGATCAACACGGATGGACGCGGATCAGGAAACCTCCGCCGGGGCTGAATCGTGCAAACCTTTTTGAATCATAGTTGAGGTAAGGGGAGGGGGTGGAATATTTCTGCTGATATCCTAGAAGCGTTCTTTGATTGAAGATCCACCATTCAGCACGCTAGCGAAGGGACCCATGGCCGCACTGATTGATGCCATTGACATCAAGCGCAAAATGTTTTTTGAACTGGACGGCACGCCGTTCCACTGTCTTGACGTGGAGGTGAACACGCCAACCGCTCGCGGCGGGCAGACGCTGGTCCGCTTGAAGATGCGCAACCTGCTTACGCGCGCTGTCTTTGACAAGACGTTCAAAGCCAGCGACAAGTTCAAGGAGCCCGACCTGGAGATGGTCCCGGCATCTTTCTTATATAGCGACGCTGACGGTTATTACTTTATGGACCAGGAGAGCTTTGAGACGCTTACGCTGCGGCAGGAGATGATTGGGGACGCGCAGGATTTTCTAGGCGAAGGGCTGATCATCCAGGTGCACAAGTACAACGGCAATCCCATTGGGGTGCAACTGCCTCCGCATGTGGAGCTGACGATTGCGCAGACGGAGCCTGGAGTGCGCGGCGATTCCTCCGGCGGCAACGTGACCAAGCCCGCCACGCTGGAAACCGGCCTGGAAATCCGCGTGCCTCTTTTTATTAAACAAGGTGAGAAGGTGAAGGTGTCCACGGAGACGCGGGAGTTTGTGGCCAGGGCGTGAGGCGAGACGGTGATCGGGTGATCGGGTAATCGCGCGTGATCGGAAAACCAAAATCTCACCGCTGATTAACACGGATAACACTGATCGGGAATCGGGTCATCGGGAAATCGGAGCGTCGGGTAATCAGAAGAAGCCAAAGGCCACCCATTCGACTTCCCAAACTTCCTTGCATTCTCCGTGCCTCAGTGTCTCCGTGGTGAGATTTGTTATTCTCCCTTTGTGCCTTTCAAGCGCCCTAAAGAAATCGTCGACGAGAACGCGCTTTATGACTACGCCGTTCGCTCGTTGGGACGGCGCATGCGGACCGTCGCCGAGTTGAAGCGCCTGATGCGCCAGCGCGTCCCTAAAGATGAGATTGGCCATCTGCTGGTGGAGATGGTGATCCTGCGGTTGAAAGAGCAGAAATATTTGAACGATACAAACTACGCCGCGGCTTACTCCAGTTTTCGGCGCGATAATGAAAAGTTTGGGCGCCGCCGCGTGATCACCGATCTGAAAGTGAAAGGCGTGCATCAGGATGTGATCGAAAAGGTAGTGGATGAAGCTTATGCGGCCGTGAATGAAGAAGGGCTGGCGCGGGCGTATCTCAAGCGGAAGCGGTTGAAGAAGCCCGCCAATGAAAAAGACGCAGCGCGGATCTTTCGCGGGCTCATGCGGGCCGGCTTCGGCGTGGGCGTTGCCATCAAGGTGCTCAAGAATTGGGATGTTGAGGACGAACTGCTGACAGCGCTACAGGAAGAAACGGAAGAATAAGAAAGCGGCAATCGCGATTTGCGTTTACCGCGCCAGCGCCAATTTTAAGTTGAATCCCGGTGAAAGACGCTCCACCTTTTCGTCCATTGTGATGTCAAAGTCGTGACCGCATCTTGGACAGATGATCTGCTGATGGCCCGTTGACAGGCTGGCTGTCTTGCGCACCGGAAACGAATCCCCACGAGGGCACTTCAGAAAAGTGATATCTCCGGCAGCCACGGCGATCTCCTCAGCAGTCGGACGCATTGCGGTGCGAACCGACTCTGATCCACCATAGAGGTATGTGGAACCCGCTAACAAGTTACCGTAGTTACGTTACTGTTGCATGATCTGGAACTCTGCGGTCCAGATAATGACGGCCCAACAGCGCAGAACAGATATTTGGCACTAGTGACATGGGTTTTGTGCGGACGAAGACTGAAGCAGAAGCTAAAGTTTCTGCAAGGGTGAACCGATTGTTGCACTGCCTTGGTGAAGCAGCTATGGCTTGACGGTCTCACCAGAAGCAACGGCCACTTTGGCGTTGGTGGTGCCAATCAAGCCAGTGCGAGCGTCGCGCACCCCAAGGCGCAAATAATAGTTGCCGGGATCCAGATCGATGGCCTGCTGACACGGAAAGGTATCTTGCATCACTTTGGAAAACGAGTCGGGCTTGAGCGCGGCCTTCACAGTTGTAGCTACGCCGCGCACCAGCTTGCCTTTCGCTGAAAATGCCTGGACGGTGCATTCAAGCTGAGCGTGTTGCAGTCCGTCTGGCAAGCGCTCAAAGCTGATGGCATGAGCATCCACGCCGAAGTTTACGCGCACAGTTTTGGGCGCGGCTTCCGCGGGCGGCATTACCAGCGCGTTAAAAGGGAGACCGGTGGCGATGGGTGAATCCGGGCTGAGCGCCAGGGCAAACGCCGAATCCTGCTCTTTCTGGTTCTTCTCTGCAAATAAGGTTGGATCAACGGCGTAATAGCCCAGGCGGTAGCGCAGCTTTACTCCGGACCGATTCACCTTTACATGAATCTTGCGGAACTTGCCGTTCCAGTTTTTGTTTTCAGGATAGTAGGCCAGCGTGTAATAGGTTGATCCATCTTCAATGCTGTTGCGGATTGCCCCGTCAATGCCGTTGGTGTTGTAAAACGCGCGTCCTCCGGTTCGATCGGCCATTTCCTCCATAGCACCATGAATGTTCTGCAACTGGGTAGACTCGGTGCTGAGGGCTGAAGTCATTCTGCCCGGGCGTGACATGGAACGCCCAAACTTATCGCGCCCGTTATTGGAGCTATCGGACATTGAAGATGGTTCCAAGCCTCGTGCGTCAATCGGGTACATGGCAATCTGAGCATCCATCAGGGAATCTGCCGCTGCGGCGATCTGCGGGCCGTAGTTGCGCGTTGCGCCAAACGTATTGCCCGTGAGTTCCAGGTTGGGATCAATAGTGAGGGGAAACGCTTCAGATATCCAAATCAGATTTTTGCGGCCAGGGTAGCCCGCGAGCGACCGCGAAATCGAGCTAAGCGCGTTCAAGGTGTAGGTCAGTCGCAGGTCGGTCTGGACGGCAACACGTTCCTGTTCAAAGCTCTCCATGGCGCTCACCATTTGCGCCGGTACCATGCCGGAGTCGGCCAAACCGGCCGGAAGAAGTTCCGTTTCCGGCCCGCCCGCGGGATTATCCTGCAATGGCGACACAATGCCCTTGATCTCCCTGGCCACTTTTTTCAGCACTGCGGGATCGTCAGTGAAATCCTGCAGCAACGTTAACTTGCTGCTGAGCATATAAACTGCCACGGGCTGACCTTCCGGCATTTTCTGCAGATAGCGGATCATCTGATCACGGACGAAAGCCTGGTGCGCAAGATCGGTATTCAACGCGTCCAGCAGCAGGATGTTGAGTGAGTTCCTGGAGCTAAAGCGGGCTGTGTTGCTGAAAACATTTTCCGGAGGCTTCGCTGCGGCAATAACCGCTTGTCCAGCCGGATTCGCGTGCGGCTGCTGAAGGTTGAACACCCGGATTTTCTGCTCTTTGCCATCTTCTAATATGGAAAAGTCATCCGGCTTCAGATCGGTAATGGCGCCGTCTTTGTCCGTGGCTACCACATCCAAAACCACCAGGCGAGTAACGCTCTTGAGCACCGTAGCGGATTCATACACAGGTGCGGGCTTTTGTTCCTTTTCTTTGTTTTGGGCTTGCGCCGGAACAGCAGGCGCGGATGCAGATTGAGCAGACTGGTTCGATGCCGCGGGAGCCTGCGTCTGCGAATTCATTCCCGCAGCCAGAATTAGGGTCAGTAAACAAATCGATAGTATTTTTATAGAAGTCCTGATCATAGAAAAGCTCTCTTGCAGAGTAGCAGAATAGGGCTAAAGGTAAATAATGGTTTGACCTGAGCCGGTATTAAGCAGCCAGTAATACTCAGCTTTGCGCACGGGATCATTTTTGCGTGCGAGCCAGGTAAACAACTCTCACTTGCCCCGCGGAGTCTATCGCTTTCTCAAGACAGGGCGGGACTTGATTCGACAGAACCGACCGCCCGCCTCCTGTCGCGTTCAAACGTGATCGTCTGCCCAAATATCAGAAAGACTTAAGCCGCGCCGTTCCAATTCGGGACTTTATTTTTGCAAACTTTCACGAAATATCTACATTCATTTGCATTCCAGCAACTATGATTCCTCGTGGTTTAAAGGACACCGAAACAAACCTGGAGGCTGCAAGATGCAACATCTGCGCCGTAGTCGTTTGTTGTTGGCTGTACTCCTGCTGGCTATTCCAACCTCTCTTTTCGCCCAATGCGGCGTGGAGCGCTGGTCAGTAAAAACCGGGACTGACGCCGA
>DASXJO010000262.1:0-3551 GCA_036497385.1 Candidatus Angelobacter sp.
CGGAAGTCCATTGATCAGAGCTTAAACTCCTGCGGGGTCTTTCTGTCTTTGATCGGCAAGAGTTGGTTGAGTGCAAAGGACATTTCAGGTCAACGTCGTCTGGACGACCCTGCCGACTTCGTTCGTATTGAAACGGGCGCGGCTCTAAAGCGCGATATCCCAGTCATTCCCGTTTTGGTGCAAGGCGCGTCAGCTCCCAAGCCAGATCAACTGCCAGATGATTTGAAGGAGCTTGCGTTTCGCAACGCAGTCGAACTCACGCACCCGCGCTGGAACTCCGATATCCAAGTGTTGATAGCGGCTTTGCGTCCTCACATTTCTCCATCAGGCGCCAAACCCGAACCACAACGAGTCCCGACAGGCAGTAAGCGAAGAGCGACAAAGTTCCTGGCGGTATTTGCGGTTCTTCTCGTGATTGTCATCGGGCTGGCGTTTTATTTCCGGCCCGTCAACAAGGTAGGGGATAAGCCTGCCACCCCGGCGGCGGAGACGAAGGCAACTTCAGCAGCCGTCGATTCATCCGTGCCCGAGCCCATGAAGCCAAGTCCAGAAAAAGTACTTCGGCCTACGACAACAAATGCCGCGGCCACCAGTGCCGAAGACTTTTCACTGGTCGCTCGACAGGAACCTCTCCCAGATAATCCCAAGCGCTATACTTTCACGTTGTCGCTCGATGCTCCGGCATTGGTCGACGACATCGCCCGTGTTCATTACGACCTTGTCTATGGCCCGAATCCACTTTCGCTTGAAGGCGGCGCCGCACCCTCGTTCAGCGCCCAGTACGAAGGCTGGGGCTGCTACGAAACTGTCGTTGTAACCGTGTACTTGAAATCACCCGGTTCGCAGCCGGTCAAAAAAACTTTCAATATGTGTAAGGCTCTGACTTACTAAACTTCGAGGTATCTCACGAAGCGTGACTGATCATCCCAACAGGGCGGCGCGTATCCAGCCGAGTAGCAGGAAAGCGATTACAAATACGCCGCCTACCAACAAGCGCAGGTCGGGGACAATCATGCCTTTCGAAACCGGCACCAAGTCAAGATCCACGGCAATGAACTTGTAAGGCGCCACAGGCGCATACGCGGGGTGAGAAATCAGTTTCAAGAAGGTGCGCCGGTTGGGATAGCGCACGACAGTCATATTTCCCCAGGTTCTCTCCGGCTGGATGTTGGTCAGGTTGTTGCCTTGCGGAGCTCCGATGAACGTCGGATAGGACGCGTGACTCAGCCACAGCCATATGAGGCTCTTTTCGTAGCGTGTGTTGGCCTGTTCGGGCGTTCCCTTGAACTCCGGCGCACCAGGAAACGGCTGCAGCTGCGGGAAGAAATGGATGAGGTTAAACATATAGACCGGCTTGCCATCGTCCGCCTCAGCCCATGGGCGGAGACGAGCAATGAACGTCTGAACGCCTTTCTCAGGCAGCGGTAGCTTTTCGATCATCGCCAGGTATCGATCGATCTCCGCTTGAGTCAGTTTGCCCGCTCCTTGAGAATGCCAGGCCCAGAAGGCGACGTACAAGACGATTAACGCGACGGCAAGAACGAGGTCAAACCACATTTTCGTTTTCTTCGTGAATTTGTGCCGATCGGCCGAAGCGAATCATGTTGTAAAACCAGCGATTCATCAAACTGAAACGCAGCCACCGGCTGGCTGCAGCACATGCTTAGGCTTAGGCAAAGAATTGCGATAGCAAGGTATTAACCTGTGCGGCCTCTTCGAGTTGGATCCAATGGGTCGCAGTCTCAAACATTTCAAGGTGTCCATCATCACAGTACTGAAGACTCTCCCTGGCCATCGCTTCATTCGCGAACTGGTCGTTTTTTCCCCAAATCAGCAGCGCCGGCACTTTCACTCGCGAAGCTTTGGAATCCAACGCGAACTTCGACGGACGCAATAGTGCCGCTCGATACCAGTTAAGCATGGCTGTCAGCGCGCCCTTCCTGGCCCACGACTTCTTATACTGCTCGAGATCAGGATCAGAAAAGACCCTAGGAGGAGAAGTATTCCGCAGCACCCGAACCAACAGCGCCCAGTCTCGCCTTCGCAGGATCCATTCGGGTAGCAAAGGCAACTGAAAAAACAATAGATACCAGCTTCTCCGCAGCTGCGTCGGGTTAGTGATGAGGTGCCTTATGAAAATGCGAGGGTGCGGAACGCTCAACATCGCGGTGCGGCTAATCCTTTCCGAATACCGAGCAGCCAAGTACCAGGCAACAGCAGCTCCCCAGTCGTGCCCGACCACGTATGCTTTCGAGTCCGCCACAGTATCCAAAACGCCCACGACATCTCTAGCGAGCAGGTCAATGGAATAGTTACCGACACCTGCGGGTTTGTCACTCAGGTTATAACCTCGTTGGTCTGGTATGATTACGCGATAACCAGCAGAGACGAAGTGATCAATTTGAAGGTGCCAGGCGAACCAGAATTCTGGAAAACCGTGGAGGAATATTAAAGGTTTACCGCTCGCAGGCCCGGCAAGAACGACATGTAATGCAATGCCGTTAATGTTGAAAACGCGAGATTCAAGAGCCGACCGGATGCCCGATAGTGTCATAACCGCACGTTAACGCGCTTAGGGCGGTACACCGGCCGCTGGTGAGAGGTCGCGGCAGGAAGTAAAAAGGTACAAGTAAGCTAAGAACTTTACAGCCGTGACGAGTAACAGGGGAATCGCGCGTTACTCAATCTCCGCGGTGAACGTACCGTTCACGTCCTTCAACGTGACCGTGTCGATCCCTTCCAGCTTTACCTTCTCGAAGGTTACTGAGAGTCCCTCGTCGTCCACCAGGTTGAAATCCCAGGTTTCTGATTTTGCGTCAGTCTTGAAGCGCACCTGGATCTTTCCCCCAGCGGCGAGTACTTTTCCGTTGAGAAGGAGATTTGCGTCCCAATCCTTGTTGTCAGCGGTGGTGATGTAGAGACCTTCAAAGCTCCGCCCGGTCTGGTTCACCAGCTCAAAGTTGTGGTCGGACGCGAATGCCTTTGCGACAGCCAGGAGAAGGATGAAGAGAAAGAAACGAAATTTCATCGGTGAGACCTACTTCTTCTTTTTGTTCTTGTGAGAGGTGGTTTTTTTGTAAACGGTGCGGCCGTATTGGTCCTTCACCTTTGTAGTCTTGAACACTCTCTTGCCTTTGTTCTTCTTGCTTGTGTATTCGTAATAGCGTGGTTGGCGATAGATCTTGGGCTGGTTGTAATAGGGGTCGAAGTCGCTCGGATAAGGCCGATCGCCCACGTAGACGGCAAATTCGCCGGGAAGGAGCAAAGCATGGCTTACTTCCGCAGAGCCCGCGACTAAAAAAGCCACGATTACGATTAGCAAGAGCAAGCGAAAAATCACGCCGAATCGTCTATCAAAAGTGTTTGGCGGAGTCAAAGCCAAATTTGGCCTGCGCAAAATCGCCGATCATCGATCGATTTTCGGTCTCTTACGGCGTGTCTCGCACGTCAGCCTCGATGGCATCGAGCCACTGCTGCTGTTGGGCCGTCAATCCCGTCCGCACTTTCAACTGGCGCAGGATGTCGCGCCCTTTCTTGACCATCGCCCGCGC
>DASXJO010000263.1:0-3098 GCA_036497385.1 Candidatus Angelobacter sp.
GCCGAAATCGATCCGCTCAAGCCCCGATCCACGGCCGTGGATCGGGACTGAGCGGATTTACCGGGAACCAAAGTGTAAAGGATGTGTCGGAACGTTCTGTAAATGATGTCGTGGAACTTTACACATTTATGCCTGCGGTAAGACTGCTTTAAGTCTTCGGCTTCAGCCGCTGAGGTGGCTGCGGGAGCCAAGCATAAACTCACCACTTAATTTTCTTCAGCCAAATCTCCCAACAAGCACTCTAAAAAACGAATAAAACTTTTTACGCGCTTTCACCGTTTGCCTATATGTTGTACGTGATGAACCGCTAATAGCCGCACTTTAACGGGCAGCGCCGGTGCCGTAAACACCGAACGCCGCCCTAACCAAATCGCCCCATAGGAGGCAATATGGCTGCCATTGAAAGTAAACGCTCTCTCCGGCGCGCGCAACCCGCGCGCAAAC
Organism: Candidatus Angelobacter sp.; assembly: GCA_036497385.1. GTDB lineage: Bacteria > Acidobacteriota > Terriglobia > Terriglobales > Acidobacteriaceae > Angelobacter. The sequence goes on from DASXJO010000263.1 coordinate 445, forward strand.
CCCGCAAACCGCAACGCGTTCCACGGCTGCCCAAACCCATCATCACCCGTCGCGGTAAGACCACCATTCGCCGTTACAAAGGCCGTCACTTCCATCGCTTTGAAGAAGCAAAGGGCAAGCCTCTGGACTATATTGAATTCTTTAGCTCCGGTGAATACCACTCCATTGCCGTTTGCTTTCAGGATAAAACCGCAATGCATTTCGTAATCGAGCCAGGCTTTACGCTTGAACCTGAGTACTCTGACTGGAAGACCGGCAACTGGCGTCGCATCAAGCGATGGCCGCTCATCCGCAGCCAGCCACACAATCCCTGAGATAAATCGCTGCCATAACTTTCTTGTCCCATCCTTTGCGGGTGCCCCATCCTTTGCCGCTTTTGCAAAGGGTGGGATTCCACACCGCCCGATACAACCGCATGCCTTTCCGAGCGCCCAACCATCATTGCCGCTATAACCCTGGGAAACACCCGCAGTCGGGCGCGAGGAATCGGCTCCGCTGCTCTTCAGGGTCGGCAACAATGCGCAGGTTCGCCTTCTTCTAGAGGACTGATTTTTATCGCGTCGCCTCTATTTCCGTTGGCGTTTGCGCCTCTACTGTTTGAAGCAGGTTTAATCCTAAATCCCGCAAATTGAGGGTCAGAAGTCCCGGAAGGCTTCTGGCTCATTGCTTAAAAGGCCAGGCGACCGCCAAAGCTTCTGGCCTATTTTTAACCTTTCTGGGGAAATATCGGACGGCCCACTTTCCAATGTGCCACAATGTACATACATTTGATTGGGAGACACTCACCTGAACGAACCAAAGGACACAATTCTGGTTGCCTCATGGGACCCCATTCTCGCGGAGCTGCGGAAAACCATTCTTGAAAATGAGGGGTTTGCAGTGCTGCAGGCCAAGGGTAGCGCCGGTGTCCGGGCACTGTGCAAGAAGAAAAAGGTCAACCTCGTTGTCATCGGCTATTCAGTGCCGCCCTCGGAGAAGCGACGGGTCTGGGTTGAGGCGCGCAAGTTCTGCAAAGCCCCAATTCTTGAGCTGCTCCGTGGTGGAGAAACCGAACTGATCGAGTCCAATGTATTTGCTCATGAATCGCGCACCCCGGATGACTTCGTGAAATCAGTTCGCACGGTTCTTCGCCGTTACACCAACTAAAACCATGCTGTGCGCACGTCAATGATCGTGCTATCTTTGTGCCATGGCAAAGAGGAAGAAGGCAGCCAAAAAAGAGGATTCAGCCGATGGGCTCTGGATTTCCCCACGGTCCCTGCTCAAAGGGGGCAATGGTGAGCGAGCGTGGGAGAATCGGCGCGGTGGAGTCCCTAATTCTTCAAGGTTCCTGGAGCTGGCGGATCTGGCGTTGGGGCTGAAAAAGCCGGAGCCGCGCAAGAAAAGGATCGGCAGCGGCACTCATATCAGCACCAAGACTGACCCATATTCCCAGCAACGATGACGAGCTGCTCGTTACCCTTCAGGCGCGGGGGGGGGGAAGATTTATCATCCCAATCTGTGACGCGCTTATCCATTTGCGTGTACAAAAACGCACCGTCAAAAAAAGCGCAAACGCCGTCCTGAAAGTTCACCACGATTCCGTTCTCCATTTGATCAACACTTACGATGTGCATATTCACCTTATCGAGTCGGCCTCAGTATTTTCACCCTTATTCCCGTGAATGTCAGTCCGATGCAAGACACTGTAATTTCCAGAAGGATTTCCCGCTGTCCCGATGCCCCGATTTCCCTACTTCGGCATCCTCTATTCCCATGGCGGGCATCGTATAACCAGATGAGCGCATGAACTCGGGTGAGTTGATTTTGTTTGCGTGGTCGTCAACATGCCCAGAAAACCTAAACCTCGCAAGACCGCTGCTTCCCCGGATAACGTTTGGATAGCTCCGCGCCGTCCCAGCACGTCGGAACTCAGGAGATCGGATAAAGTCTGGATCGCTCCGCGCCCTGCCGGCAGATCGGGATTCAGGACCGTTGAGCCCACCGACCTTGAGCGTTCCAACCGCTATCTTGAATTTGCCGACATCGCGCTCGGGGTAAAAGACACGCGTCCGCGCAAGAAAAAACCCAGCAGCGGGGAAATCCAGCCCGGACGGAATCGAAACCGCAAAAGTAAGGTGACATCCATTGACAGCCAGGGCCCCGCAAAGCAGGGATTTGGAGCTTTTCGCAGTTCCCGCTGAACTCGCAAAACTTTTTAGCGCAACCCCTATATTTTCTGAGGCCGTTTTGGCTCTATTGCTTTAGAAGCAGGTTCATCCGTCGATGAAAAATTAAAGGGGCACGGACCGGAAGCCGTGCCCTTTTTAATTTTTATAGGGTCGCCGTTACTTTCCTTTTCCTCTGCCCACAATCCGCATTACCGTCGATAGAAAATCATCGGCCGCCACCGACTCATGGAAAAATGTCGGCGACAGCAACTCCGGCCCTTGCTTTTTGTGCAACTCCAGCACCGGGGCTGTGCAATGTTCTTTTACCGCCGCCCACACCCGCCGCTTCTCTGAAGGCTGCAGAGAGTACCCCAGCATCACCAGCCGTGGTTTGTGGACCGCGCATGTGGAGGGAATGGCCGTTGAATCCGTGGCCGCCAGCACCTCAAATCCCGCCTGTTCAAGCACCTTTCTGCGCACGTCCGCCAGGCCAGGATCGCGCGA
>DASXJO010000264.1:0-8475 GCA_036497385.1 Candidatus Angelobacter sp.
CCCTCTGCTTAGAAGGCAGAGGGACGCAACCTGTCGGCTGGGGGCATTACGTTGGGTCGCTAGAGAGCTTATAAACCAGAGCTTTTGAGAACCTGCAACGAAAGCATGTTCGTGCAGGTACAGGGGCTATATCGCAGCGAAAAACAGTGCAGGAATCAACCGGCATCCCAGCTTCAAATGTAGTTCAGCAACATCAAGTGCGCTTTCTGCTTCCGCTGAGCTGCTGTTGTTACATTGCCTTGAGCTCAACCCATTGTTTGGCCCGCAGCGGGAGCATCGATGGCCAAAGGCCTGGAGTCAAAGCAGGACATGGGCCAAACACCAAAGCAAGTCATACGCTTGGCGTCTTGCTCTTGCATTTTTGTCTTTTGCCTTGCCTCGTGTTTTGCCTGTCGCGCTTTGCTCTTCGAAGGTTACCTTAGTGCAGACCATTTAGTCTCAGATTTCCTTGCTCTTTATTTCCTTGCTCTTTATTTCCTTGCTCTTTATTTCTTACCTGTCTTGGCCTTACCTTCTGGTCTTACCTCTCTTGGTCTCACTTCTTGGCCTTATTCGCTTGGCCTTATTCTCTTTGCTTGGCATCATGCGTGCCTTGAGTCTTGCGTGCCTTGGGCCTCAGCTTGCCTTGGATCTTGCACGTTGGAATCGTTGGCTACCTTGGACCTTGCACGTCTTGGACCGTTGGCTACCTTGGATCTCAGGCTGCCTTGCCCTGGCGTGGCTTTACATGCTTTTGGCTTTGCCTTGTGTATTTCAATCTCGCATGGGTAAAACTCTCTTCGGCTTGTGCGTCTGGGTTCGGAAAAGCTGAGGAGACTGTATGCCGTTGAGGTGGAGTACGAGCACCGACTCGATTTCGCGGTCTACTGCTTTGGTTGTGAATTGAGGTTCAATTGGACAATGGCATTTTGCAGCAGATGGAGTCCGATCGCCCATCGACGCACCGGGTCGTGATCATGATCACCGAATCCGGTCATATACGCTGTGATGCAGAACCCTGTAACGGAAGCGGTTGCTCCCTCGGTGGCCGACGATTGTGGACCGCTTGGCTCACTAGTTTTCTCAGAAGCGAACTCTTCTCGATGGTAATAGCAATGGCGGATTACCAGTTCCACAGTGGCAGGGATTTCAGGAGCGTGGAAAAGTAAGCGGCAAAGTTCTCTAACAAGCACTTCATGCTTTTCGAACGAGCACCGATCCTCTTGATCGACGAAAACTAAATCAATGTATGAAACAAACTTTCGATCACCAAAGATCTCTTCTTCCGGAGCGACTTCACGGCTTGACCACACGTCACACTTTGCGGTCGCCAGAGGCAATCCGGCGGCATTAATGCGGCCGAGAAAAGAGGCAAGTTCCGGGTAGGCCTGGGCTTCAGGGATTTGTTGCATTAATTCAGGATGGCTTTTCAGGTCGTAGTAGCGAACCTGCGGGTCGTTGGAGTGCCACGGGATTTCAAGAGCTGGAGCGTCGCGGCCTAAGTCAACGGAAAAATCGGCTTGCATCAAGACATTCCATGATGCTGAAAGAAGTGCATAATCTGGCGCTCTGCCCAGCGACCGTCGTAGCCATTCGGCTGCGCTAGAAAAGCGCAGTGGCCGCCATGAGCGGTTTCCAGCAGCGTAATGTGCGAGTTGGCCAAGATCTTGGCACGCGTTTCCGGCAGCAGGCGGATAAAAGGATCGTCGGTGGCATGGATGACCAGAGTCGGCAGCGTAATGTTTTCAATCACACGATATGCGCCAGAGCGGGTGTAATAATCCTGCGCGTTTTCAAAGCCGCAATAGCGCGCGGTAATCACATCATCAAATTCGCGGATGGTTGTGGGGAAACGATCGACCTTTTTATATGTATCAGGAAACAGGTTGCGCTTGCGTTCATAGGTGCGCATCAGGCTGACGAGGAATTTCCATTCGTAAATACGATTCCCGCCCACATGCATCGCGTCCGCCGATGCAGCCAGGTCGGCCGCCGGAGAAACCGCGGCTACAGCTTTAAGTTCGGCAGGCACATCTTTGCCGAGTTCGCCGGCAAGTTTCAGCACCAGGTTGCCGCCCATGGAGTAACCAATCAGTCCCACGCGTGAAACTTTTCGCTGCTCAATCACCGTGCACAGCACCGCGCCCACATCGCTTGAAAGACCGGAATGGTAGAGCGTGGGCGTCAGCTTTCCCGTGCCACCGCACGTGCGCATGTTCATCCGGACAACGTTCATTCCGGCGTCCCAGGCTTTGGCGGAATTGCCAATCACGTATTGTGACAAGCTTGAGCCCTCAAGCCCGTGAACGATGATCACCGTTGACCGCCGTTCGGCGTCGGCATGCCAATGGCAGTGGCACAAGACCTGCGTATCAGCGTCCACTCGATATAAACATTCTTCGGGAGTGGGCAGATTATTTCTGCGGCGAAGGAAGTTGCCGGCCAACGTCATGGCGTGGCGATTGCGCAGATAACGGCGCGGAACAAATGGATCGAAAATCGGGTCTTTTGGATTTTCAGCCATGCTGCTAGAAATCAACTCTTGCGAGTTCACCTATAATAATGATGCTGCTGTAAGCATTTTAAACGAGCTCACAATATGCCAATTTTTGAATACGTCTGCCAGCAATGCAACCACCAGTTTGAAGCCATCCTAATGGGCAAACAAAAAGCCGCTTGCCCCAAATGTGAGAGCAAGCGGCTGAGTCAGCAGTTGTCCAACTTCTCCGTAGGAGGAGAAAAATCGCGCGCAACGGCTCCTGCCGCCGGTCCGTGCGGCAGCTGCGGCGACCCTCGTGGTCCCGGCGCCTGCTCCATGAGTTAGCGGTTGCCCGTCCCATCCACATGTTCTGGCGCGCGCATTGTCAGGGGCGCGCTGCTGAAATCGTGTAAAATGGGTTTCTAACCTTTACGGTGGGTATAGTTCAGTGGCAGAACGCCAGACTGTGGCTCTGGATGTCGTGGGTTCGACCCCCACTACCCACCCCAACTTTCTTTTTTTGAATCAGTGAGTTAGTGAAAATCGTACCGTCCACTACCGTCCAATTGCGAAAAAACCTACAAAATACCGAACCGTTCAGCGTAAAACCATTCGCACGACTTTGCTGTTGGCTTCACGCATCGGGGCCGGTAGTCCATTGCCATATTCGTTGAACGTGGTCCGAATATCAGCATGGCGCATCAGGTCCTTGATCACGGCCACTGGCGCATTGGTCGTCCCCAGCCATGATCGGTAGGAGTGTCGAAGGATCTTGGTTGGCTCCCCTCGCAGCAAGTGTGCTATGCCCGCTCTCTGTGCCGCAGCAAAAACCTTCTTTCGAACTGCGGTCTGGAAATAGGGCTTCTCTCCAGAGCTAAACGGCGAAGCGAAAATCCAATCTTCGTCTTTCGAGAATTCAGACTTGTGCCTCCACTCAAGCAGCGATTCCATTAGAGATGAATCAAGCGGGGCGGGAGCTTCCGAGTATTCTGTCTTCGTCTCATCCACCCTGCCAAGGACAATCGCTCGGCGAACGTAGATCATCAACGCCTTCCAATCGATGTCCATCCACTTGAGTGCAAGCACCTCGGAGAATCGCAGCCCCAGGCAGATCGAGGTGACAACAACCAGCCGTACGTAGTCTTCCTGGATATGGTCAAGAAGCAGTTGCAGTTGCTCAGGAGACAGGACATTCGGCCGCGAACTCCTGCGTGTCCCGCCTTTAATTTTAACCAATTCCATCGGGTTCCGCGCGATCGGCAGATATCCCCAAAACATCGCACGATCAATGAGGATTTGCATGAGGGCCCTGATGTGGCCCTTTGTTTTGCCGGAAAGCGGCTGACCGTTGTCTTTCCGGGTTTTGGCATTCAGCCACATTTGAATCGTCTCGGGGGTAAGCTTATTGACTTCAACATCCCGCCATTTTGGAAGGATGTGGTTGTCGATATAAGCTTTGTAGCTGTGACGGGTTGAAAATCTCCTCGGCATTTCTTCGCGCTTATATCGTTCAATCACCGTACCAAAGAGCAATTCTTTTGCTAGCTCCTGCGTGTGGTTGATCTTTAGCCGCATCTGTTCGGCAGCTGGGGACTTTCTCGCTGCTCCCTTGCTTGGAAACTGTTCCTTCGTCCCGATGGTCACCGAACGCCGGATGACGCGACCTTTGGCTTTTTCGCGCCAGCGAAACAGCCACGTGTTCGTTTTCTTGTCCAAAACAACACTTCCATTTTGATACCGTGCCTGACTCATTCCTCTCCTTTCGTGTCAGTGCACGGGTGGCGAGACAAATGTAATTGAGATTTAAGCCACGCGTCCAGTAAAGAAGCGCGAAATCGCCACAATTTTCCGATCCGCATGGCGGGAAGAATTCCCTTTGTAGCCAATCGCTTGACGGTTTTTGGATGGATCTCCAGGAGTTCAGCCGCTTGATCAGCATCGATCAGCGGTTCGCACTTGCTCTTGGCCTCCAGGGCTCTGTCGACCTCTAAAACCTTTTCTGAGCCGTTAACAAGGCTGGCGTTCGCTCGGGCTGGTGAGTTCACACTTGACCTCCTACAACGCGCCCTCGTTGGAGGGGCTATCTTTTTGGTGTCTTTTACGCCATTCCTCAGACTCAGTCAAAAAAGCCGGGCTCTCCGGTTGGTGATGGACGCCTGGTCATCAGGAGAGGAACTGTGTTTTCGTCTGCGCAAGACACTCAGACGGCGTTGCATCGAACTGGCTACATTACCGATGAGATTACGGCAATGATCGTTTATCTGGCCGCAAAGCTCAACAAACCTGTCCTAGGACTTCCAATGCCTGAGTGATCTTCGGTACGTCCGGGAATGTGTCCAAAAAGCTGAGCCGATCGACTGATCTCGTCATGGGCTTTCTCCATCCTGCTCTGAGCGTTTTACGCCGAGTCTGGATTTCAAGCAAAAATCAGCCAAATCGAAACGCGATTTGACCGAAAGTTTATTCAAATGTAGTTTGCTGATGCTCGGACGTGAAAACGCCTTTGGGCGCAGGAGATGCAATGTTTGCGTCACTCGAAGAACTTGAGGATGGGTTGCGCGAAACGGGCTACATCGCCGATTCGATCCTCCATACAACGGTTTACCTCGCCGCAAAGCTGCATAAGCCTCTCTTGCTGGAAGGCCCGGCGGGCAGCGGAAAAACTCAGTTAGCGTATGCGGTTGCGGGCGCCGCAAACACAGCGGTCGAACGTTTGCAATGTTATGAGGGCATCAATGAAGAAAAGGCAATCGGCAAATTCGACGAAGCCTTGCAAAGCCTTTGCGTTGAGCTCAAAGCCAAGACAGGCGATGTCGATTGGGCTTCGTTGCGAAGCGAGTTACACAGCCCGGATTTCTTCAGCGCAGGTCCGCTAATGCGCGCTTTGTTGTGGGCAAAGCCTTGCGTCTTGCTCATCGACGAAATTGACAAAGTTGACCAGGAATTCGAGGCCATTCTGTTGCAACTACTCAGCGAGTGGCGGCTCAGCATCCCGAAGTTGGGCACCGTTGAGGCTCGCAGTATTCCTTTCGTCGTGCTCACCTCCAATGAGGAGCGGCGTATTGGCGATCCCCTGCGTCGGCGGAGTTTCTACCTTCGTATTGAACACCCCAGCGCGGAACGCGAGGCGGAGATTGTGGCGCTGAGGACACCGGATTCCAGTCCAGAGTTTCATGCAGGGATGGCTGGACTCGCCAAAGCTCTGCGGGGTTGGAGTCTGGAAAAGCCGCCTTCCGTGTCGGAAATTCTGGATTTGGCAGAAGCACTCAAGATACTTAGATATGAGCAGGTTACGCCAGAACTGCGCGATACCTTACTGCCTTTAATCGCAAAGACTGAAGCGGACAGAAAAAAACTGCTTTTGCGCGACGGATTCGCCAGCCTGATCTATGACGCACAGCAATACACCGCAGAAGCATTACGGAGGAGTGCCGCATGAACCGCCTTGGTTGCTTATTGCTCGCCATAAGCGCCGCAACAAACTGGGCGCAGACGTCCACGGGGCCAAAACGTTTGGAAGCTGAATACTACGTCGCCGCCTACGCCCAACACTATCGAGTGCCGGTGCCGCTGGTGCGGGCTGTTGTCGAGCGTGAATCGAATTGGCGGCCGTGCGCCATTTCTCCCAAAGGCGCTGTCGGCTTGATGCAGCTCATGCCCATGACAGCGCAACGTCTCCGTGTGCGTGATCGCTGCAGTATCGATCAAAACGTCTCGGGCGGTGTGCGCTATTTGGCTTGGCTCATTCAGAAGTTCCGGGGCGATTTGCGGTTAGCCTCCGCCGCCTACTACGCGGGGGAAGACATCGTGAGCAGGCGCGGTCTCGCGTACCGCAATCCGGATGTAGTCGCCTATGTATCTCGTATCCGAGCCACTTACCTGCGCTTGGCCCAAGACAAAACCGAAATTCTCGAAACCACTCAGAAAAGAGATATACGATGAAAATCTGCCGAAATTTGTTTCATCTCATAACGCCGCTCGCATGTTTCACGTTGGCGGCTGCACAAGCCGATCTTGGTCCAGGGAGAATTCTCAGCCTCAATCTGGATCCACAGAGCGTTACCACGCTCGAATTGCGACCCGGATTTGTAACGTCAGTTCGCCTACCCGAAGCTGTCAGTTCCGTGGTTCTCGGTGATCCTGGTGCATTCAAAGCCGAACATTCGGAGGCCGAGCCGCAATTAGTTTTCTTTAAGCCAAGCACCTCCAGCGCGTCTCGCACCAATGCGTTAATCACAACTCGGACCGGCCGTGAAGTCTCATTGGCGCTGGTAAGCCGAGGAGCAGCGGACCGGTCGGCGCCAGTCGATTACGTTCTGAAATACGAAGAGCCGCGCAGTTTTTTTATTGAGGCGAGCCACCCCAGTTTTGTGATCGAGGAGACAAAAAGCCTCGACTCGGCGGAATTGGCGGGAGCCAGCCCGCCGCAGCGAGACGCCATTCGTCCAGAGGAAAGCATGCTCCGAGATCAGCAAACCGAGCCTCCCCATTGGGAAGGCGGGCAGTTACGCGTAAGTGTTGGACGCTCTGCCAAGAACGGCGATGAGGTTGCAGTGGCGTTCTCAGTGCTCAATGCCTCTGCGAATACGATCGAGTTGCTTGCTCCACAGATTGAGCTAACCGATACAACGAAGAACCGTCACCATACGGCGATTAAGGCAGAGCCGGTGGCCATAAAGAGCTACCGGCTGACATCCCGCAGATTGTCGCCGGGTGAGAGGGCCGACGGCGTCGTCACATTTGAGAGACCCGCATTCAAAGCATCGTCGGAACGTCTGATGCTGCAAGTCGCACAGGTCGAACAGGTGGACCGCCCCGTGCTGGCGGCGGTCTCTTTTGTTCCGGCCGCCAAAGGAGGTGCGAAATGAAGCAGAACAATGGAAACAGAAATGATCACGCGACCCTCATTATGGAAGATCAAACTTCAGCACAGGTGAGCGCGCCAACCGTGCAGTCGGATCTGGAAGTAAAAACCGAATTGGCTACAAGAACCAAATTGCGGGCCAGACAAAAGATCCAACAGAACCGGTTCGTGATTGTTGCCGCTGGTGCGGTCGTATTTGCGCTACTCATCTTTGCTGTTGTCTCTGCTCCGCGGATGTCCGTCCTGCGCAGTGGAAGCGCGCAGAAAGCATCACGCAATGCTGCGAATGGGAATCAAGACGCGCAATCCCAGGCGATGGCATTTTTGGGCGACAAAAGCCTTCTCCCGATCACCGATTCAGGACGTCCAGTGCCCAAAGAAAGTCACGACGGGTATCTGAAAGAGCAGGATCTCGAGCGAAGCGCTACCAAGAGAACGCCTGCAAGAACTTTTACGCAGCCCGCGCAGTCCGAACACACTGCCGGCACATTAGGCTCCATTCCGCCGTTTGGCGAGCAGCCCTGGCAGGCGCCACCCTATCAGCCGGGCACGGGGCCAAACATCGTAGAACAAACAAAAGACCCGGGTAAGAGCGAGCGCGAAGCACTAGAGAAGTCATCGCTCGTGTTCGTGCGAACTGCTTCAGCGACGCAGTCAGGTTCCGAGCGCCGTGAAGATCCGGGAGCTGTTCCGCAATACGGGCTGGGTCTTCCGACAGGCACGCGGCTTCGCGCACGACTGGAATCGTCAGCCAGCACGGCGTTGCGCACGCCGGTGCTAGCGGTGATTGAATATAACTATGAACGCGATGGAGAAATTATTGTTCCCGCAGGAGCTAAGGCGGTGGGCCAGATCCAGGAGGCGGACCGTTCCGGCTACATGAGAATCCAATTCGATTCTCTGATGTTGCCAGACGGAGCCACTATTCCCATTCAGGCTGCTGCAACCGATCTCGGGATGGATCCGGTTAAAGGCAAGGTCGAGGGCAAGAATACCGGCAAAAACGTACTTGTCCGTTCGTTATCGGGAATAGGCCAAGCGGGCACCATGCTTCTCGGGCGTGGCAGCCTAAACCAACCATTGAGCGAATCCGACCTTATTCGCGAGCGGGTCAGCAACAATATCGGGCAGGCCTCCGACGAACAAATATCAA
>DASXJO010000265.1:0-9401 GCA_036497385.1 Candidatus Angelobacter sp.
GGAAAAATTAAAGCCAGCATTAGCGCGCGCGATCTCGTCGTTCATGGCCGGGTTGAAGGAAACATCACCGCCACCGGACGCGTTGAGCTGCGCAAGTCTTGTACGCTGATTGGCGATGTCAGTACGCAACGCATTGTGATTGAAGATGGAGCGTTCTTTAAGGGCGCCATCGATATCAAGGAGAAAAGCCAGCCCGCGGAAACACGCAAGCCTCTGGCGGTTGCGGTCAGCGCAGGCATGGGTAGCAGTTCATCCTCTAGTTCGGGCGCCTCAAGCTACAGCGCCAGCTCGGATTCGCAGGGTTCCTTTTTGGATAGCAAATAAGGTAGAGTTAAGGGAGCGTGAGCTCCTCCGATAATAATTTAATGCGATGGTTCCGTGGAGCAGGCAGCTCTCAGCCCAAGCCGCAAGAGGGCGGCAAATCTGCGCCACGGACCAGGCGCACCTGCATTGGACTGGGCGAATTCATGCGCAGCCTGAGGAGCACTGGCGAAAAGAAAACCTGCGTCCTTGACCTGGGACCAACCTCACCTACAAATATCGCCCTTCTAACCGAGCTTGGGGTTCGCCTTTTCAATGAGGACATTTTGCGCGAATCGCAGGATGAAAGCTATTGCGTGAAGCAGGAAGACGGGACCTTAGAGTTTGACGCAGCAAAATTCTTTGCCGAAAACCTCAATTATTCTTCTGACCAGTTTGACGCCATTCTGTTCTGGGATGTGGCTGACTACCTGCCTGAAAACCTGGTAAAGCCCCTGGTTGAGCGCCTGCAGGCCATGCTGAAGCCCAAAGGCCACCTGCTCGCCTTCTTTCATACCAAGGATGCAGGAGTGGAGTCGTTGTATTCTCGCCACCATATCGTGCAGAAAGATACGCTTGAACTGGAGCCCCTTCAGGGATTTAAGCTGCAACGGATCTTCAATAATCGCCACATCGAAAATTTGTTTAAGGACTTTGCTTCCCGCAAGTTCTTTCTCGGCCGGGATAACATCCGCGAAGTCTTGATGGTTCGCTGAAACGCTTCGAACCGGCTCAATCTTGTAAAATTTACCCGGCGTAAATCGACGTATTCGAACTTTGCATACTCAGAAGTGGTATTTAAGTACCTATAAACTATATCCAGCTTGGATTCGCCTTAATCCTCTGATCTGGGGATTTTTTTAATTCAGCCCTGAAATTCCGTGCTGATCCTTATTATTCAACAACTTAAACTTCCTTGCAAAACTTCATGGCCTCGCACGTTCTTTGGGCATCTCGATTGCAGTAGTAATAGCGTCGAGTGAATGACGGTAATCAAAAAGGGACCCTGCAGCGGGCCGAAAAAAGAGGTAGATTAATGTCTAGCAGCGTAAGCGTCATCAGTAATTTTGGAATTCTTGCCGCAAGAGAAAATCGCACCGTTAACTACGATGCAATTTACGGCGAGCACTGCCACAGAATTTACTCCCTGGCTTTTTGGATGACCGACAATGAGCTGACAGCTGAACAGCTCTCCTCCAACACATTCCTGCGTGCCTTCGCATCAACTACAGAGCCAAAGACCGAACAGATTGACCAGGCATTCCTGGCTGAGATCCGCGAACTGACCACCATTGGTACCTTGACGTTGAACAGCAGCGTCGCCACAGAAACAAAGAGCGTCAGCGGCAATGTAAAGCGGGTACATCTGGAGCGCGCGATTGTGGAACTGCCAGCCACGGAAAAAATGATTTTCCTCCTTCACGATGTTGAAGGCTACACCCATGAAAAAATTGCGCATCTGCTTGGCCTGGATGTAAAAGAATCGCAGTTCGGACTGCACCAGGCTCGTTTGCAGATGCGGGAGCTGATTTCTCGCATGTCGTAAAAAGCCGTCGATTGTATCTCCTCTCTCTCCTTACTCTCCAACCCTTCGTCTGAGCGAAGGGTTTTTTTCGCTCATCTAAATGCAAGTCTCTGAGTTCTATTAACTTTGGGATATTTAGTTATGTTAATTTCAGGGAAATCTGAAACTTTTTCCGCGATCCTACGTCTATCCTAATAACTACATACGCAGTACCCCCACGTGGGCGTCGCCCCTATACCGGCGCCCACTTTCTTTTTATCCAGAACTTCTCGTCCTTGGGATATCAACACTCGACTTGAAAAAATCGAGCCGCCGCACTGGAATTAATCGTGAGGCATTTCAAAAAGGGCAACAGAAAGGCGCGATTGCGGTTCTAATGAACCGGATAGATGAAGCATGGTGGCTTCCATGATCGAGAAAAATAAATTAGAGTTTCAGCCACAGCACACAACAATGGAGGGCGGAGAAATGGATTGGAAGAAAACGCTGATGATTGGGTCTTTTGCGGCCGGGACAATTCTTTTCCTGACCGGACGGCGGCCAGCGGGTCTGGCAGTTGCCGGAATTGGCGTAGCAACTTTTGCCGTTGAGCACCCGGAGAAGTTCGAAGAACTGTGGCAACGCATGCCTGAGTACATTGACAAGGGTACCAAGTTTGTCGATATGGCATCCACTTTCCTGGAGCGTATGGGCCAGGATAGAGGAGGTGGTTATCGGAATATGCCGGCTGCTGGCGGCAATCGCTTTTAGTAATTCAGCAGATGGCAGGGACTTCAATGGGCCGGGCACTCCTGGCCCTTTAGTTTTTGTGATCGGTGGCCGGCCTCACGCTGGCCGCGTCTTTCCTGATTTCCAGCGAGATACGTTGACGCTCCGCCTCATCAATGCGCAATGCGAAATTCACAAAGGCCCCGTATCTATCCGGCGGAATCACCTGGATCGGGATGCGGAAATCGCGATGAATATCGATCTGGTGCGGCATCCGCACAAAGCGCAAACTATATTCCCCGAATTCCGTTTTCTCCGTGAAATCAGAGGGCAGGGAATGCACCTCCGTTCCATCAGGCAGATGCAAATGGAAGACAGTGCTTTCAAAAAGTAGCGATTCAATGAAGAGTGGAAACTTCCGTGTTGCTGACTTGCCATAAAGAGCCGCCAAGCCGAGCGCCGGAGCGAGTTGATCGATCTCCGTTGATTCGCTCTGCGAATTGATAAACTGCGGAACGGTACAACGGACTGAAAGCTTCAGTGGCTGCTCTAGATCGTTCTCATGTGCAGCGGTCCCGGAGACCGTCGCAACGTCTGGAAAAATTCGCATTGCCAGCTGCTCAAAGAACAAATCGTGTTCGCGCTCGCTGGCATTGCGAAGCGTGTTGCGTACTTCCTGAGCGCGCATTGAGCCGAGCTGTACATGAAGGTCGGCCACCAAATTCCCGTTAGGAAATGACACTTCAGCTTCCGCCACGCTTTTCTCCGATGCCAGCCGTGGATTCAACGCTATTACTTCCGGTTTTTTCTCTTCTTCAGTTAACAAAGGAATGAGGTGCGCCTCTCGCACATCCAGCGAAGGCGGTATAACGCCGAAAGGTAGGCCATCGGATTCTGCATCCACATCTGTAGATTCGCCGTTTGGCAGCCAGAAACGTATCAAAGGCTCGGTGAAGCAGGAGAGTTCCTCGCCACAGTTCTGCTCAACCTTGCGTGCCAGCAGTAGCTCTGCTTTGAGTCCAGCAGCTCTTGCCAGCGCCAAAAGTGCGATTGTCCGGCTGCCTTGTCCGCTTGCCAGCGTGTCCTCTGCCGGACTCACGGCCCAGTCTGGACCAGTGGAATCGATTTTGCTTGTGACAAACCGGTATAAACGCTTTGCCTTCTCGACGTCTCCTCCAGCTTGTGAGAGATGAAGCGCCGTCAAGGTTTCATACACGTGAAGCCCCGCTCGCGAAGCGTCCATCAACTCATCGCGCAGCCTTGCGCTCGTCTTTTCCGCCTCAGCAATAGTTACGGTAGGCAGCAGATTGATCGATGGCATAAATGATTCGGCAATGGCCTGGACAATGTTGTCGCGCTCCCAGACCCGGATCACCATTCCATTGTTTTCACCCACCAAAGGCAATGGGGTACCAGCTTGCTCACGTACCTGGAGCATCCCTTCAGGTGGATTGAGCAGAACAAATCGGGAATGCAGGATAGGTGCGGCGAAAGATCCGAATGTATGAGCACTGGCGCTTTCCGGCATTAGATCCAGCTCGGCATAATGCAGCACATATTCTTCCTCAATGGCATCGCCCGGCTCCAGCGCAGGCATGGAAATGGTAGGTTTCTGCTGCGCCAGTTCAGGTTCAATAATTTCGCCATCGGCTTTGATGGTGCGCAGCTCCAGCAAATCAGCCCCGCGGGGCAGCGCAACCTCCCCATAGCGGCTGATGCCGTCTTTGTTTAGCGCACGAGTGATGCAGTGTACGTACACTGAGACGCGGCCATCATTGCGGACGCGTGCTACTTTGTCAGACAGCAAAATCACCGCATCGCCGCCAGAGAAATTTCTTTGGGCCGATTTGCGCACCAAATCAATGCCATCGCGGCGGTATGGAGCAAAGAATTCTCCAGTATTCGCGAATCCTTCCGCGCGTTCGCTTCGACTGTCCTGCGCCACTCCCGTATCTTTCAGTGCGGGTACGTAGTCTTTGGCATTTGTGGCGATTTCTCGCAATTGCTCTGCCTGTAGCTTTGCCGCGCTGATCTGGCTGTCCAAAAGCAATTGCTCCACCAGGAATCGCCGGGCTGCCCTATGCAAGGAGTTCTTTGCAACCAACTGCTGGAGGTATGCTGCGGCGGCGCTATGGCGTCCGGAATCTGCCAGCAATCGAGGGTATTGCAGCGATTCCGGCGCGCAAGAAGCCATCTGCCGTTCTATTTGAAGCGCTTTGTCCTGTTGCGCCGCTGCGTTATAGAACTTCACCGCCTCGGCAAGTCGGGAGCAGGAAGCGTGTGACTCCAGCAAGCGACTCAGCAGTGCGGGCCCATCCACCTGGTTGTGCTTGGAAAGGCTAAATGCCAGTTGCAATGCCGTTTCTGACTGAGGACGCTCGGCCAGAATGCTCATTACGTCAGAACGGATGCCGTCAGGTTGGTCACGTTCCACGGCGTTCTCCGCCGATTTTAGCCGCGCCAGCAAAGCCGGCGGTTGCGCCGCTGCTACGGCCTTCCACGCGGCATCGGCCCGCGGGGAATGCTCCTCCGCTGCGGAATAAAGAAGCGCCTGCAGATACTTGGAGTAGCCGCTGCCCTGAAGCCCTTGCGCGTGAAGCAGTGTTGCCATTTCCGCAAAATCATCGCGGAAATAGGCAGCCAGCGCCTGTGTATATTGTTCGAGCGCCTCAGGAAGCGCAACCTTCTTCTGCGTTGGCACTTCAAATTGCGGATGCAGCGCGACACTTAACGGTGCGGCATCCGGTGTGAACTTGACCAGGATGCGATGGTGGCCTGCTGCCAGGGATAGTGAGCTTGAATCCCGGTTTGGCGCGGCGGCATAACGAGCATCATGAAACAGGACCGATTTTCCGTCCACGAAAATTTCATACGTTCCAGAACTCAGCACATCAATTCGTGTGTTTGTTCTCGTCGCCAGATCGACCTCGCTGGCTGCGTAAAAAATTCCGTTGGAAGAGAGATATTCCGGCAGAGCAACCATGCCGTCGCGGAACCAGAAGCGCTCGGGACGGATCTTGTGAGAACGATATCCAGGCGGAGCAGCCGGTCCGCCGTGCCCAGTTTTTGCAGCGGACGAGTCCGGTTCGGATGGATATTGCTCGCGAAAAAAAGGGCCTGTCTCCGGAAGCCAGTGGCGTTCAAAATCAACGTTGTTGTAATGCCCGAATGGGCCAACAATCTGCCAATGGGTAAGCAGTCCGCTGGAATTAGCAGCTATGTCTAAATCAACGTTTGCTCCGTCCCCGGCAGCCGCTACCAGCGCGAGCCTGAGGTTGAACGTGCATCCGTTGTAGATTGCTGCCGCCGATTTTACCCGGCGAAGCATTGAGTTAAATGCCAGGCTATTCGTCGCGTGTTGCAGGATGCGGGCTGAGGTGACTTCGTGCAACTCCGGAGCAGCCGGCAACTGGCAAAGCCGCAGAGCTGAATCCAGTACCACTTGAGGATGTTCCTGTAATTCAGCGGTTTCCATCCGAACGAAAAGCGCCACAGCATCTTTCGGTGCTCGATGCAGACGCAGTTCGGCGGCGTCTGCTGCCGGCGGAAGATTGAACTCCGAAAAGTTCTGGAGCAGGGAATTGTCACTTTTGTAGAGACCACTCGACGGCGGTGTTTGCGAGAATCCCACACCGGTTCCCGCGCACAAAAAAGTTAAAAGGAGAGCAAAGGACGCGAGTCTCATTGAGGCAGACTCAAAGTAATTTCATTGCGGAAACTGCGTTCCGCCTGGGCACAGAACTGCCGGAACGCCGGATATTCCGCAGCAGTTACGCGAGCCTTTTCAAACTGGACATGGCTCTGAATGATCACTTCGCCCCCAGATTTCTTGTAATGCAGCCGCAATGCCCCGAAAGCGCTGCTGATGTTCTGGTCGCGCGGCAGTGACACCACCTCTGCACCTTGCGGCAGCGCGATGTGGATTTCTTCCTCCGTGATCCATGGCGAGGGCAGGACCACATCCTGCGTGCGCGTGCTCGAGTTGGCAAGGGCAGTTACATACGAGCGCGGCATCCATGAAGAACTGAGAGAGACCACGCGCTTATATTGCGGGGAATTCAGCGCTCCCTGGAATTCCACGCTCACGCTGCTGGAAAGCACTTCCGCGCCATGTACCGCCACGCTATCCACCTGCACATTGGGGAAAACTTCCGCCAGGTCGCGGCGAAACGTATCGAGCTGTTGTTCTCGGACCGCCAGGTCGTGCCGCAATCCGGGCGCATCTTCACCGCGGGTGGTGGTTGAGCCGCTGAACTGTATCACGCCCTGCGCGGAAAGCTCTCCGCGGATGACGTGGCGCGTGTAATTGTCGGCAACCCGGCTCATGGGAATGTGGCGTATCTGCGCTGCTCCGCCCAGGCTCACAGTAAGTGAGAACGCTCCCTGGTCTTCCAGCGGCAACTCGCGTCCGGCGTATTCAGCTGTGCCATCGAGCCAGAGGTCATACTTGGGTACATAAACAATGGCGTGGTTGAACACCGCGATGGAGGCCGGCTCTGCCGCTACATCACCCAGGGAGCGCGTGCGTACCAGCGCGATTTCGGCTTCAATTCCCGCCGCCCGCAACAGGGCGATCATCAAGCTGGCCTTGTCTTTGCAATCGCCAAAGCGTCGCGCATAAATTTGTGTCACGGGATAAGGCTTGTAACTATAAATGCCAAACTCCAGCGCCACGTAGTGCGTGCTGCGCAATACAAACTCCTGGATGGCACGGATCTTTTCCTTGTCTGCCTGAAGTCCATTGGTAATTCGGGAAAGTTCATCGTTGAGCGATTGGTCCAGCGCAAATTGCGGACGAATAAGATCTGCATACCACGAACCGAGCTGTTTCCAATCGCCCATGGTAGAGACGTGGACGTATGGAGAAGTTTCAGTCACGCCAGGGCTGCGCGGCTCGCGCGGTAATGCCGGAACCTCCCGTGATTCCCAGAGAAATACCTGCGCGCCGTCCCTGGCGGAAACGCTTGCAGGATTAACTTTTTCAGCATGGGCAAAAATTTTTTGGGCTGCGGGCGCAATCAGCACGTATCTCTTCAGCAGTTCCGGCCCGCGACCGGCAAATAAAACCAGCTCACCAAAATATCCGTTATACGGAGCGGAGCGCCGCCTGGGCACCAGCGAATACTCCAGCTCAACCACATCGCCCTTCTCCAATCCGGAGAAACGGAACTGCTCCAGGCTCATGTCGTAATACATTGAACTGGGCGTATCGGAATCTTCGCGCGCACCCAGTTCCTGTGCATCCAGAACCAATCCATTTGGCTTCCAGGCACGCGCGTGGACCACGCGCAACTCTTCACTCGATGGCGAATAGCGAATCGTGCTGACGCGATGCGTCTCCAGCGCAGAGTCGGTTCCAACCATGTAGAGTTGCTGAACGTGAACTCGGTCCAGTCCACTGGGCAGAAGCTCCTGCACACGAATATCAGCCAGGGCGGTATCGGCAGGCGCCGGAGGATGGGCAAATGCCTCCTTCACCAGCATTGCGGGATCAGCGAGATACTGAGCGTCTGCGGCCAGCATGTCCGGACGCGCGGCGCTGGAAGCCTTTAGCAGCTCTTGCTGGGCTTCGCGATCAAGATGCAGGATTTCGTCTACCTGGGCCAGGCGCCGGTGTGCGTCAGGGTTCTGTTCATCCAGCGCAACGAATCGCAGCAGAGACTTTCTTCCGCCTTCTGCGTCGCCGCAATCGATTTGCACTTGCGCCAGCCGTGACCATATATCCGGCTGGTTGGGCTCAAGCCGAGAGAGAGCGATGTAATCCGCCTGCAAGTCGTACTTCATGTGCCGGCGTTCATGGAAGCGGGCCAGCAGCTCTATTTGCTCGCGATTTTCGGCTGCTTCTGCCACTACGGAAGCTGCCAGCCGCGCGGCATCATCCAAAAGCCCCATCTGCTCGTAATCCAGCGCCAGGCGCGACTGGAGCCACAGCGGGCCAGGCCATTGCTTTTCCAAGCGGCGCAAATCCGGCAGCGCCTGCGACCGGAGTCCAAGATTTAGGAACAGGCTGGCGCGGCGTTCACGAATCACAAAATCGTTTGGCGCGGCTTGTGCAGCTGCGGCCAGCACGTCACGAGCTTTTTCCAATTGCTGCCGGCCGACATAATAAGTGGCCAGCTCCACGTTCAGTCGCGGATTGGAAGGTTCCAGCAACAGGCCATTCCGTAGCGCAGCAAACTTGCGGAGAGGTTCGTCCAAAAATTGAGCTGCGCGGAGCCAGCGGTTTGCCGTCGGTTCTAATTCGGCTGCCTGCAGCATATGGTCGGCAGCTTCAGGGGAACCGGCTAGGTGCTCCAGTTCGGCCAAAATTTCATATGAGGCACCCGTTACAGTAGAGGTGCGGGCTTCCGCCAGAACGCGCGGGCGCGATTCGTCGGCGGCGTACCAGTGCTGCGCCCGAGGTTGTGTCGGCACCTTGAATGCGCGGAGGTCGTCAATGTAAGCAGCCGCTTCATTTCTTACGACCCCATTTTCCGTCGCGGACTGATGAACATTTTCAAGGAAAAGCTGAACTTGGTTGCGATCGTCAACAAAGTCACGCAAACGTCGGGCGTGGTCCAGGAGCGCCAATTTTTCCAGCTTGCCGGCTGAAGGCCATTGCGAGCGGAGATTGTCTAGCTCTAAATCGTAAGAGTTGCGAGATTGCGCACAAAGCGCCAGGGACGACACCAGCAGACAAACCAGCGGCATGTGGCGCAGCAGGTTTCGCATAAGCATCTTGCGGGGAAAAGGACCTTAAGCCATTCGAGGGGAGAAATACGAGTGCCCCAGGCGGCTGTTTGGCCGCCCGGGGAGAATCGCAAATCAGTTAAGTCGCCTTCCTCTTTCGGCTCCGTTTCCCCCAGGTTTTTAATCTGCCGTAGCCGGA
>DASXJO010000266.1:0-5710 GCA_036497385.1 Candidatus Angelobacter sp.
GACCTGCTTTATGGGCGTCCAGATGTGGACCGCAAGCGCATCGCTTACGTGGGCCATAGCTGGGACGCGCATGTGGGCGCGATTCTGGCCGGCGTGGAAACCCGCATCACCGCGTATGTGCTCATGGCCAGCGGCTATTCCGACCAGGAAGAGGCCTTCGCCAGCAAAGATCCGCAGCGCGTGGCGCAAATCAAGCAGGTGGGCGAGGACAATGTCCGCGAATATTACCGCGAGTACGCCTGGGACGATCCGGTTTATTTCCTAGGCCATACTGACCGTGAAAGCATCTTCCTGCAATTTGCCTCGGGCGATCCCATCACCAAAGCGACGGCGCAGAAATATCTTGACCGCTTCAGCTCCAAGGATAAAAAGATGGAGTTTTACAACGCGGGGCACGCGCTCAATGCCGCCGCTCGTCTCGACCGAGATCACTGGCTGCAAAAACATCTGGGCATCAAGAAGATTGATGAGAAGACGCTGGAGGCGATTCCGGCGATCTCCAAATCCTTTGTGTTCCTTCGTATCCTTTGTGGTTAAAGGATTTATATTTCCCCATGAGGTGTCCCCATGCGAGGACTGAGCTTCGGCGAGCTGCTGGATTACAGCGCGGAAGAAAGCAATCACTGGCGCGACTTCTTCAAGCAACATCCTCGCGCGCTGGACGTGCCGTGCGACATCGCCGGGACAAAGACCGTCCGCGAGCTGGTGCTGCACATTGTGGCCGTGCAGATGCGCTACGCGGAACGCTTGCTGAACATGCCCATCACGGAGTATGAATCGCTCGAAGGAAAGCCCGGTGCAGAGCTGTTTGCGCTCGGGCGCAAGAGCCTGGAAGACCTGCGCAGCTTCGCCATCGCCGCCAATGATGCTGACTGGGACGGCACGCTCACGTTTCCCACGCGCTCAGCCGGCGAGTTCACCGCCAGCCGCCGCAAGATCTTTATTCATGCGCTGCTGCACGGCGTCCGGCACTGGGCCCAGCTCTCGACGCATCTGCGGCAGAAGGGCTACAAGCAGGACTGGATGCACGATTTCATTGCGTCCGGGGTGATCAGGTAGGCTCTGCATCCGGCAGTTGGTTTTTGCAAGAGTAGGCGCAACGAATAGGTGCAGCACAGGGAGAATTTGGTTCGTATCAGGGCACGGGCTTTAGCCGTGCCGTATCAGAGTAGTAGAATGCTTGGCTTTAGCCCCTGTCCTATGGCCAAACCTCTACGAAACTCTTCGCGTCAATCGATCGTCGCGGGCGTCCGGACATTTTTCGTTTCCTCACGGACCGTCCAGGGCAAGCACCTTCTCCAATCGCAGCGCTCTGCCGACCTCTTAATCGATGTGCTCCGCGCTTACACCCTTGCCGGCAAATTCAAGGTCCATGAGTTCGTCGTCATGCCCGATCATTTCCATGTTCTGCTTAGTCTGGACGCTGAAACCAGCATTGAGCGGGCCGTTCAACTTATCAAGGGCGGTTTTTCGTTTCGGCGCAGGAAAGAGTTGGGCCTGGAGGGAGAAATCTGGCAGCGAGGATTTTCCGAGGTGCGCGTTATCGACCGAACGAGTTTTCTCGCGCACAAGGAATATATTGACGACAATCCAGTCAAAGCGGGCCTGGCCGCCCGAGCGGAAGATTATCCTTATTGCTCTGCTTATTCGCGCAAAAAGAAAAAAGCCAGCGGCTAAAGCCGGAATCGTTTTAGCTCCCTTACGGCACGGCTGAAGCCCGTGCCCTGATACGAACCTATGCGTCTTGGCAACCGACACTGCCCAATTTTTCCTGAAAATTGTTAACATTTATGGTTTTTTCGCGAGTGGCCTGCGGCAGCAAGGAATTTGTGCTTTTTTGCGCTGGACGGCATGAGTAAACTCGTGCCCTGTTACGTGATCTTGACTTGATGATTCTCGAGAAGCCTGATTTTACCTACTCTTTGCTGCGCAAAGGATGGGGCGTCCGGCACCCAGCTGTGTGGTGGTCGTTCATGACACCTCGGCTGCCCGTGATAAACATGGTGGCCTTAGAATCCCGTTCTGGGATCTGCCAAAGAGCACAAATGCAGATCATCACTCTGGACACTCCCAGAGACTGACAATGTTTGAGGAAGCCTTGCTATTGAGCCTGTGAGCGCGTCTTAGCTCGTGTTTTATCTGTTATTGCGTGATAATCGGCGTAAGATTGTATATGGCTACTGCTAAATTCCTATTCGAGTTACCGTGGATTGCATTCGTTGGTACATATGATGAGTACCTTAATCATTGGTGGTGGAGAGACTTTCGCGAGGGGTACAAAGCGGCGAATCCTTTCTGCGTTGACCGCTTGAAACACCGAGATGAATGCCCGTTGGAAATTCATCATCTTTACTACCGAGACGAAGATGGAACCCCTGTCCTTGGCCAAGAATGGGATTTTCCTGACTGTGTAATCAGCGTATGCGGGGAGTGCCATGAAAAGAGACACGATCCATCTTTTGTAGAAATCTTCGCTCAAGAGGATGGCTTGGTCGAGATCATAGACTCTAAGGGAACGGTCACTTTCGCAAAATGCGAATGGCCGTTTGACTAAGATTCAGAGAGAAACGATTTTAATTTGCCCAAAACTTCGAACCCTCGCCGTGATCACTCAACCACAAATCTCGCGGCCTGCTGCTTTAGCCAACCCTGATCAGCTGAACAGATTTAATTTGCCCAGCACTTCTTGGAGCATGTGGTATTCCTGCCCAGTGATAAGGTTCCAGTCGATCCCAACATCTTGAAATTCAGGATCGCAACCAATTTCCATTAGTATTCGATAGTTGCTCAGTTTGAAAAGAGCAGCATCCACGTCTCTGAACAATTGAGCATGATCCGCGGTTTGCAAATTATGCAAGCGGTTCACCAGATCATGCGCTAAGTCGTTCCTATGCTTCCGCAGCTCTTGAATCGCGTTCATGTTGTCGGCGTCGATTGCTTCCATGTGATCTCGCAGATAAAGAAGACAGGCCTCGAACTGATCCTTGTGTCGCGACAGAACATCCTCCTCGTAAGACTTGAACGGCATATTTCCACCGCTAAACGTTGTGTCACGGTAAAACAGCTTGATCGGATCAACGATAAGGCTCTTAACCAATTCGAAGGCCACGAACACTAGACCGACATAAGCCAGCGCCTGGGTTAACTCCTCGTCGGTGAGGTTTTGCACTTCGTTCATCGAAAATCCTCTTGGGATAGGCCCAATACTCCATCAGAGTGTCCTTAAACTATTTTATGCGAGTTCCGTAGAGGAACTGATGTTCCCGGCTCACATTCAACTGGAGCCACCTCGATCTGAACATAAAATCATAACTTGTGCCCTCGGCAGAGCGCGCTGATTTCCAAGCATTTTTTCACTTGCTTTATTCGCTCTCTATTTGCTATCATTTCTTTAAGTTTTACAGCCGGGAGCGGCAGCGGCTTGCCCCTTACAGTCCAAAGGGGACGCCAGCAGATTGCGGTTTGCTGGGCGAGATCAAAGGCCTGCACCTAGAAGTGTCCGATGAGCATAAGTGATTGGCTATCCGCAAGTTAGCCGCAGCTTATGTTTTTTGAGCCTTCAAACCCGTACGCTATACGTGTGTCTAAAAAGCGGCCTTTGGCTCTTAGCCATTGGCCTTTAGCTTTTGCGAGGCAATCGCCGACATCGCCGTAATCGCCCGTGATCGCGCGTAATCGGAAAAGCAAACCCAAAATCTATCCAGAGCAGCCACCTAACTGGTGGCTTTTTTATTGCCCGAAACAGCTGCACGACTTCCTGAAAAACCAGTTCCACAACGCCTGAAAAACCAGCTCCAGAATTTCCAAATCCCTTCCGAAGGAAGAAAAAGCCATGTCAAAAGAATCAATCCTCCAAGCCATCCGTTCGTGTGCCAGGAAACTTAAACACAATCCCAGCCGGCGAGATCTACGCCTGACCGCGCGCGTTTCAGAAGAGGCGCTGCACAAACATTTTGGCGGCCTGAAAGGGGCGCTGGAAAAGGCCGGACTGCGGCCCAGCGGATCGGGCTTCCGGCAGCAGGAGTCAACGGTGCTGCTGGACTGGGCCAAGGTCGCACGCAAGCTGGGAAAGATTCCGACGGTGACGGAATACGAAAGTCGTGGACGTTTCAGCGATATGCCGTTCCATACCCGCTACGGAAACTGGACCAGCGTGCCTGATGCGTTCCTGCGTTTTGCCCGGAAGCAAAAGATCCAGAGCAAGTGGAAAGATGTGCTAGGGATAATTGGCGAGCAGGCGGGCAAGATCAAGGGCAGCATGGTGAACGTACGAGCGTCACACCAGCGCACGCGCAAGCAGGACATTTTTCACGACCGTCCGCTGTATGGGCCGCTGATGAATTGGCCGGAGATGGTCCATGAGCCGCTGAACGAACTTGGCGTGGTGTTTGCCTTTGGCATGGTGGCGCGGCAACTGGGATTCAGCGTGCTACGGTTCCAGGCCGCGTTCCCGGACTGCGAGGCGTTGCGGGAGGTGGTACGCGGACAGCTACAGAGGATGAAACTTGAGTTTGAATTTGAAAGCCGGAACTTCCTGCGGCACGGACACAGGATTGACGGCTGCGACGGGATTGTGTGCTGGAAACATAATTGGAAGGAGTGTCCGCTGGAGGTGATAGAGCTGAGGAAGGTGTTTCATCGGTTGATCGGGACATCGGGGAACCGGGAAATCGAAGAGCAAAAGCTTTTACCGCAAAGGACGCAGAGGACGCAAAGATAGAAAAGAAACACCTACCACGCAGGCACGGAGACACGGAGAAAACCAGAAATGAGTGTTGAATTCATCAAGGACTTGGGTTGGATTTTATCCGCCACAATCCGCGTTGGCCTTGGTAAGTTCACGCTCCTACTGCGGTAGGATCACAGACTTCTGCCGTTCTCCGCGCTTCTACTGTGCACTTTCTTTGCTTTTCTCCGCGTCTCCGCATATTCCGCGGTGAGCTTTTGTTTTTTGCTATTCCCTTAACTCAACCACCGTTGCTCCCGCCCCGCCTTCGTTCTGTTGCGGCTCGGCCACAGTCGCTACGTGCGGATGCTTTTGCAGGTACTGGCGCAGCGCTTTGCGCAGGATGCCCATGCCGCTGCCGTGGACGATACGCACGCGCGTGAGCCCCGCGAGAAATGCGCGGTCGATAAATTTTTCTACCGCGCTGGTGGCTTCGTCCACGTTGCGTCCGATTACGTTGAGCTCAGTGGGGGCATTGGAATTGGAATCTTCTTTGAGCGTGACGGAGATTCCGCGCGCTCGGGCCGCAGCGACGGGATTTGGCGCGCCGGCGCCACTTCCGCCGGCACCCGTGCGTCCGAAGACTTCTGCCACGTCATGCCGCGGAATCTTCATCTTCATGTTGCCGATTTCGACTTCAAAGGTGTTCTCATCGAGTTTGCGCTTGATGACGGCGGTGCGGCCCAGCGACTTGAGCTTGACGGTATCGCCTTCAGAAATGTGTTTGACCTCATGCGGACGCGCGTTGGGATCGCCCTGGTCTGCTCCGGTTTTGTGCGCCACCACGCCGGCATCAAACTGTTCTTTAAATTCGCGGCGCAGCTTGGCGATGCGCTGCTCCGCCTGCTTGCTGAGCTTTTGCGCGGCGGCGCGGTCCTGCACGGCGCTGATGGCCTCACGCACCTGGTACTCAAAGTCCTTGATGAGCGATTCCATCTTGCGCTCAAACTCGCGGACTTTCTGCCGCTGCTCCTGCTGGCCTTC
>DASXJO010000267.1:0-11106 GCA_036497385.1 Candidatus Angelobacter sp.
CCCGTCCCGATGTTCCCCTTGGTGGTAAAAAATGGCTCGAAAAGTTTGTGCCGTGTAGTTCGGGAAATGCCGCTACCGTGGTCCACCACGGAAATCCTCACGCCCTGTGTAGAAGTTGCGGGATGCGGGACCTTGGTGCCGCGCAAGAGCAACTTGCCTCCGTGCGGCATCGCATCCACCGCATTGGCAATAAGGTTTACCAGTACCTGGCGGATTTCGCCCAGCGCACAGAAGACCTGGACGTCTTTATCGCAGGCAATATTTGCATCGATTTTCTGGTTCCTCAGCTTCGCCCGGAACAGCACTACCGCGGATTCCAGCAACGTACATACCGCGGCATATTCCGGCCCTCTGGAGGAACGGTGAAACCGCAGCGTGTGGTTCGATATCTCAGTCACGCGGCGTAGTTCATCTTCCGCCAATGTCGCCCAGTTCTGCGCCTCTTTCAGGTCGGTCGCGCTCCGGATAAGAAAAAGGAGATTGGTAACTGAGGTCAGCGGATTGTTGATCTCGTGCGCCAGGCTCGCCGCCAAACGTCCTGCTACCGCCAGCTTTTCGGTTCTTCGCAGCGCCTCTTCTGAATCGGCTTGGCGGCTCATGAAATCGCGCACTTCATACTGCCGGATGCGCGCGCGCATTGCGGTTTCCACCGCGCTTAACAGGCTTTCAGACCGGATTGGTCTTTCCACCAGAGTCACGTTTCCCAGGAAACGAACTGAGCTCAGCTTGGCGGACGGAATAGACGGATTTGTTCCCGAGCTTGTCAGGACAATCAAGGGGAAATCCGACCACGTCGGCTGCAATTCCAGCCGCTTGCGCCATTGCTCAATGGAAAGTTTGAGCGATTCTTCCGTGATGATCGCTGTGGCGGCGCCTCTATCCAGTTCACTGAAGAAATCCTCCGGGCCGGAAACCTTGTGGCTGGAAAATTGGTGCCGCTGCAAAAAAGATTGCAGCAGTTCGGCGTCTCTGCCGAACTGCGCCAGCACCAGCACCCGCAGGCTGAGGTCATTGGGCATTACAGAATCTTGTTGGCGTCGCCCAGGAACTTTGGCACGCCGGTTAAGATGCCCTCAAACTCTTGCAGCGGGCCGCCGATTTCGATTTGGTTAGGTTTCATCCGCAGCTCCCGGATGCTGCGTTCATGCGGGCCGCTGCGCCGCTTGACCACTGATACGGCTTGCCGCACCGCGCCTCGCCATTCAAAGTAGCGGAACAACAAAACATTATCGGCCAGGTAGGAAATGTCGATAGGGGACCCCATATTGCTTCCCACAATTCCGGTCTGGGCCATAATCATAAAAGTGCTCACGCCCCGATGGTTGAGGAACGTGAATAGCTCGTGCAATTGCACCAGCATGGCCCCTTCCTGCATGGCATTGAGCAGCCCGTTCAAGCTGTCAATGATCACCACCCGGCAGCCGCACTCCTCAACTTCCCTGCGAATCTGCGCGATAAACTCGCCGGGTGAAAGTTCGGCCGGGTTCAGCTTTTGCAATTGGATGAGGTTGCTCTTGCGATGCTTTTCCAGGGGAATGCCGAGACTGCTGGAACGTACCAGCACCGATTCCACGGTTTCATCTGAGGTAAACATCAGCCCGCGTTCACCGCGCTCTGCCGCGGCAGTGAGGTATTTGGTTGCGATAGTCGATTTGCCGCTGCCGGCCGGTCCCATGAAAAGTGACGTGGTGCCGCGCGAGATGCCGCCGCCGAAAAGCTTATCCAGTTCGGCCAGGCCGCTCGGCAAAGCGGTCAATTCGCTGCTTACGGGCTCATGTTCCGCTGAAATTAGGCGCGGATAAACCTCTAGGCCCCCTTTTTCGATTTTGTAATCGTGCTGCCCTTCGCGGAACCGCGTGGCCCGCACTTTCAGCACCTGGATCTGGCGTCGCGGAGGCCCGTACTGGCGGGCTTCCGTCTCCAGGCGAATTGCGCCGTGACAGATGCTCTGCAACTGCCTGTCCGTTCGGTCGCCCGTGCGATCGTCCAAAAGCAGCACTGTACATTTTCGCCCCACAAAGAACTGCTTCACTGAAAGAATTTGCCGCCGGTAGCGCAGCGGATCGCGCGCCAGCATTCGAATCTCTGACATTGAATCAAACACAATTCGTCCCGCCTTGGTTTGTTCCAGCTTGCGCAGGATGTTCTGCATCACGTCCACCAGCTCAACCTCAGACGGATGAAACACGGTGTACTGGTCAGACGCGTTCTGTTCCAGCTCCGGCGGCTTCACCTCAAAGATTTCCACCTTGGAAATGTCGAACCCGTGTGAGAGGGCAACCGCTTTAAGTTCTTCCTGTGATTCGGCCAGGGTGATATAAAGCGTGGGCTCGCCATTGGCGACGCCTTCAAGCAGAAACTGGATTCCCAGTGTGGTCTTGCCGGTGCCCGGATCGCCTTCAACCAAATAGACGTGCCCGGGAGTCAATCCGCCTTGCAGAATATCGTTGAGACCCGCGATTCCCGTAGAAAGGCGCGCATTGCCGTCCTTTTTAGCCATTGTTCAACCTTTCAACTTAAGAAAAAAATCCCCCGACGGCAAGTGCTTCAGATTAGATGCATCCTGCTGAATCAAAAAATTACCGCCGAAAAATAATATAAGATCGGCAGGAAACTGTGCAGCTTGCAGGCTTCCCTGCCGGCTTTCAGCGCCTCCGTTTCCACGCCCGGTGATTACCTTCGTACTTCTGGCTTCAAGCAAATGGCTGGATTGCGAGCGGCAAGAGGTTATACATTGTGCGAATGCCGCATAAGTACCTCTTGAAAGAATTTGAGGAGTTCGCCCGATCGGCGGCCGAGCCTGAAGCCATGATGCAGCGGATTTCGCAGCGCGTTCACCTGCATATTCCGCGCTATAACTGGGTCGGGTTCTACCTGATCGACAAAAACGATTCTTCCACACTGGTCCTTGGTCCACACACGGGCAGCTTTACTCCGACTGCAAAGATTTCCTGGAATCAAGGTTTATGCGGCGCCGCCGCTGCCACTCGCCGGGTAATAGTGGCGGACAATGTTGCCGAAGACCCGCGCTACATTCAGGCCTCTGACCTGGTGAAATCGCAGATATCGGTCCCTATTGTGACCGGCAACCAAGTCGTAGCCGTCTTCAACGTGGAAAGCTATTTCTTGGGCGCTTTCAAGCCTGCGCAGGAGCGCGAGTTTGTGGAAGCCTGCGCAAAAATCTTGAGCAGATGCTTTGCCCCCACAGCGACGAGTGATATGGTGCACGCCTAAGCTTCTGGGAACATCTCCACGTCCTCTGGATAAGTCAGCTTGGTTGTTGCCGTTGCCCACACCCTCCAACTTGGTCATCGAATACCGCATTCCGCTGGGTTGCGCGTTCTTAGTTCTGCCTTTACCATTTCGCAGATGAATCGACGTGACTTCCTGGCCACTGTTCCGCTGGCTCTTGCGGCATCCACCTTACCTGTTTCTGAAATGTTTGCCGCGCCCTCCACCGCAAAATCGGACGCTGAAGCGCAAAACTCTTCGCCGTCCCCGCCGCATGAACTCGACTTCGCTTCCGCATTGCAGGCAGCCGACGCCATTCGCACAAAGAAGATATCGTCGGTCGAACTCACCCAGCGCATGTTTGCGCGGATTGATCACTATAATCCGCAACTGAACGTCTTTGCTTACCAGCTGCGTGAGGATGCGCTGGCGCAGGCGAAAAAAGCCGATGCAGCGCTCGCCAAAAGCCAGGCGACCGGCCAACCACTTGGCGTCTTTCACGGCGTTCCCATTACGGTAAAGGAAAGCTTTGCCGTGGCGGGTCATCCATGCACATGGGGATTTCCGCCGCTGCGTGATTCCAAAGCGCTAAAAAATTCTGACGTAGTAAACCACTTGTTCTCTGACGCCGGGGCGGTTCTGCTGGGCGCCACCAACGTGCCTGTGGCGTTGGCGGACTGGCAAAGCTACAACTCGATTTATGGCCAGACCAACAATCCTTGGGACGTGAAGCGATCTCCCGGCGGATCGTCCGGCGGAAGCGCCGCAGGGCTTGCCGCGGGTTTGGGATATCTCAGCGTCGGTAGCGATATCGGTGGGTCCATCCGCGTGCCCGCGCATTTTTGCGGCATCTTTGGACACAAGCCCACGCTCGATCTGGTAAGCATACAAGGCCACATTCCCGGTGGCAATCCTGGGTTGCCTGATTTCTCCACGCTTCTTGCTGTTGGCGGACCATTGGCTCGCAGCGCTTCTGATCTGCTGGCCGGGTTAAAAGTTCTTGGCGGACCAGCAGGCTGGGACGCCAAAGCATGGAAGTGGCAAATGCCCGAGCCACGCGTGCGCAGCTTGAAAGATTTCCGCGTAGGCTATGTGATCGACGATCCAATTGCTCCGCCGACCACCAGAAGTAAAAGCGTTGTTGGAAAATGCGATTGAGCGACTCAGCCGTTCCGGAGCCAAATTGAAACCGGGATGGCCCGAAGGTCTGAACCCTGCGGAACTTCTGGCCAACTATAAATTCATGCTGGAAGCTTTCTTCTATAGCACCGCTCCTCCTGAAGAACAGGAGCGCGAGCGAAAAGCGTTTCCGGATACGCTGGCGGGAAAGAACTCAGGCGCACTCAGCTCATTTGCTGACTGGCAGCAGCAGAATTTCCGCCGCCTGGCTTACCGCGCGCAGTGGCAGGGATATTTCAATCAACTGGATGTCTTTCTCTCGCCTGTGGCTTTCACTGCGGCATTCCCTCACGACCACAGCGAACCACAAGACCAGCGCACCATCGCAACTTCAGCAGGCCCTCGCCACTATATGGACATGCTCAACTGGATTGCTCCGGCAACGCTTACCGGCTGTCCTGCGACGGTGGCTCCGGTGGGCCGCACGCCACAGGGACTTCCGGTGGGCATCCAGATCATGGGGCCGTTCTGGGAAGACGCAACTCCGATTACCTTTGCGGATCTGCTGGCCAAGGAAATTGGCGGCTTTGTGCCGCCACCGGGATATCGGGAATAAGATGGGTCAGTTCTGAATATCTATCGATTCTTGGCCATGACCAGCATGTCCGACGAGGTTTTTTCGTCCTTTTTGCAAGGTATGTCTCGGCATTTTTTCTGGAAACCACCCCCACTTCGGGATGAAATCGGGTTACCGAGCGATTAAGGCGTCATTTTCCGACCTATTATTTCGCGGTCAGCCCTGCTGTGTCTGCGGGTGGCGTGTATTAACAATATTTACCTGGCTTGACTGTGTATTGAGCTGTGTATTGACGGTGTTGACCTAAGAGAGGGGTAGAGGGGAGAGAGTTTACAACTCAGCATCGTCCGGATAATCTCAACACTCGAAGGCGCAATCATGAACCCCAAAAAAAATTCGTCAGCAAACGCGGCCAAGGAACCGAAGGATGTCCGTTACATCAGAAAGCTCTTCGGATCTAGTGCCCGAACTTTCCAGACGACACGTGGTGGTTTTGTTCCACTCCCGATCATCTATAGAAAACTATTTCGTAAAGTGTCAGCTCCTCAACTTCGAGTGTTGGTGTATCTCTGCACAAGAGCTAGCAAGTACGGGCTTTGTTACCCCACCTACGAAGAGATCGCACACGACTTGGGATTGGATGGCAGAAAGAATCTCACCCCGCATATTAAGGAACTAGAAAAAATGGGCTTCATAACGACGGCGTCAGCGGAGGGCAAGCGGTTTTACCTCATTAATGACCCTATAGTGCCCATGGAACACCTCTATCAAAACGGTGTGCTGAGGGATACGGATATAGACGAGATTAATGATCTTTTGGAAACTCTGAAGCAACCCACTATTGCTCCTGCAGATCTCCTAGCAAAGCCTGCGAAAGGAGCAGATAAACCGTAAACAAATTGGCCCCGTAGCTTAACGGATAAAGCCCCCGAAACTAATCGGGTGTCCACGCTAGCGCAACGCGGTAATGTCGGTTCGAATCCGGCCGGGGCCTCCCAATAATAATAACAAGACAAACCGCCAAATCCTGACGCAAAATCGCTGATTGCTACTCGCTGGTGAAGTAATCCACCGACACGGGGCTTTCAAAACAGCGAGTAATCGCGCGTCGCAATGATGATGCCGGTTTCGGTGACTACGCAGTTCGCTTACGCGGCCTGCCTGAATTCCGCCTGGCTGCCGCGATGTTTGCCAATCACGCCCAGAGCCAGAGGAATGGTAGTGAGCCCGCCCACTAGCGCCAGCGACAATCCAGCCGCTTTGCGCTGGTCGTTATTCAGGCGCGTAGAAATTAATAAGCCAATACCGGCGCCCAGCACCACGCGGGTTCCAGCGATAAGGATGATGTCGGCAATAGTAAGCTTCGTCTCAGTCATAGGTAACCTCGTTTCCGCATATTTCGGCGCACACTTAATTCCGATGCCCGCCATGTTTCCGGGGTCGGCTTCAATTGCAGAGGTGCTGGAAATGATTGTCGGAGAGTTGGGCCAGGGCGCAGTAGGGTACCATGCGGCGAAAATTCATTTGTGCTGGTCGGCTTTGCGGCCTTCCAGAATCCGCTCCATCGCGGACAGCGCCGAGATAGCGTCGACCGCATAAGCATCAGCGCCAAAGCTCTTCCACAGGTCCGGTCCCAGGGTGGCCGCGTATCCGCCGGCCACAATCACCGTCTCCGGCAGGGATTCTTTCAGCTTTGCGATCAGCATGCACGTGCTCTGGAGCGCAATCAGCGTCGTCATGGAGATGGCGATAATGTCCGGTTGCAATTGCCGGGCAAGCTCAAGGGCGGAAGCAGTGGGCGTATTCGCTCCCACAAAGTATGTGTCCCATCCATCCAGTTGGCACAGGCTGCAGACCATCTCCAGGCCCACGCAATGGTGTTCACCTTCGCCGCAGATGCCGATCATCCGCGCGTTCCGCCGCGTTCGCGGGGGGACCATGCGTGAGAGCCTGTGCAGGATCTGCTGGGCGGTTGCGGTGGCATAATGCTCCACCGCCACGCTGATCGAATTTACCTGCCACAATCTTCCGATCTCGCGTTGCGCGGGCTGCAGTATGTGCACGTAAGCATCGAAAACTGAGCCGGCGTCGGTGGCCATCGCTTCAATCAGTTCCATTGCCCCTGCTGAATCCAGAGCGAGTATTCTTTCGATGTACTGGGATAGCAGCGGTTTTAAGCGTTCGCTTGCGACAACCGGAACTGGTTCGTCTGGATATTGCGGCAGACGCTCAAGTGCGACATCCAGATAACCGACGATTACGTCGGCCGCGGTTTCAGGGGCTGCGGCAAGCAACGCGGCTTTCCAGTGCTCCAGGTTTTCTTTCAGGTGGAAAGCGTCAATCCCGCGTTTTCCCAGTACTACTTTTACCCAGCCGCAATAATCGGAAAAAATCTGGGGATTTCCCGCTTGGACGGAGGCCGCCAGATAGTGCAAATGGAAGCGATTGTCTTCGACGCAGCGCAGCCGCGCTTTCGGGTTCGTGCTCCAGGGCGATCGTGGAGCAGCCGCGTGCTGGCGCTCCACCACCTGCGTCACCAGCATGTCTCCCTGTAGATTAAGGAAGTCGAGCGCCGCCGACATGTGGCCATAGTCTGACATGGCTAGGAGCAGATATGTTCGAAGACCCGGACCTGCGTGCTGGCCGCAGCCAGCTTCAGGCCCCGGGGAATGCCCTGGTGCGATTGATGGTGCGCCGGGCTTTTGTGCCAGTTCTCATAACTGGGAAGGTCTCGCCAGTAGGTCAACAGCCAGATTTCGTCCGGTTGATCACATGGGCTCACCACATCCAGCCGGATGAAACCGGCTGTGCCTTCCACCTGGTGAGGACGATTGAGGAACGCCTGCTTCACCTCGGGCGTCATTCCGTTCGCAACTTTAAATTTGCTGAGAACCAGTACCATCCATCAGGTCCTTACTCGCTGGTGAAGTAATCCACCGCCACGGGACTTTCAAACAATGAATAATCGCGCGTCACAATCGTGATGCCGGTTTCGGTAACGATGTAGTTCTTCGCGTCCGCCTCACGATCAAAGCCGATGACAGTCCCTTCCGGAAGCTGCACGTCGCGGTCAATAATCGCGCGGCGAATCTTGCAATGCCGCCCAATGTTGACGTGAGAAAAGATGATGCTGTTATCCACTTCGGTGTAAGAGTTCACGCGCACGTCTGGTGAGAGCACGCAGTTGCGCACGTAGCCGCCAGAAAGGATGCTGCCGGGACACACAATGGAATCAATGGCCATGCCGGTTCGTCCGGGCTCGCCAAAAACAAACTTGGCTGGCGGATATTGCCGCTGGTGCGTGCGGATAGGCCAATGCTTGTCGTACAAATTGAATACCGGCGAAACCGAAACCAGGTCCATATTGGCTTCGTAATAGGCTTCAATGGTGCCCACGTCGCGCCAGTACTGCGCTTCCTTCATGTTCTCGTCAATAAAGTTGAAGGAATAAAGTTTGTACTGCTCCAGTATCTTCGGCAGGATGTCTTTGCCAAAGTCGTGTGAAGAATTTGGATCTTCCGCGTCTTTCAGCAGCACGGGCAAAAGCACGTCAGTATTAAAAATGTAAACGCCCATCGATCCCGAAACCATTTCCGTGTTATACGGTGAGCGCAGCTTGGTCTGCTTGGGCTTCTCTTCAAAGCCCGTGATCCTGCCCGTGCGGTCAATATCAACGATGCCAAAGTGGTAGCACTCGCTGGGATCGATAAGTATCGTGGCCAAAGTCACGTCCGCCCCGGTGGAGTTGTGATGATCAAGCATCAGCTGGTAATTCATTTTGTAAATGTGGTCCCCGGAGAGGATCAGCACATGCTTTGACTGCTCAGAGCCGATGGAATAAATGTTCTGGTAAACGGCGTCAGCGGTGCCCAGATACCAGCTGTCGCTCACGCGCTTCATCGGCGGCAAGACCTCGATGAACTCGCCCAGCTCGCGCGCCACCACTGAGCCCCAGCCTTCACGGATGTGCCGGTTCAGTGACAGTGCTTTGTATTGCGTAAGGATATACACCTTGCGCAGGTCTGAGTTGATGCAGTTGGAAAGCGTAATGTCGATGATGCGATAGTTGCCGCCGAAAGTTACCGCCGGTTTGGCGCGGTCGCGCGTAAGTGGATAGAGGCGTTCTCCGGCGCCGCCGGCGAGTAGTACTCCAAGTGTGTCCTTCATAATCTTGTGCGGACCATTTCTTACGGGAACTGCCGAGGACGACAAAACGTACGAACCAGAAATTTTATGCTAGCAGAAAAAAGAAAACCCGGCGCAGCTCTCGCTGCTCCACCGGGGCCTATCCAGACGAAAGTTTCAGCTATGCAGCTTCATCTGCAGAGATGCGTAAAGACTTCAGGAAACGCACATCGTGGGCATTAATGCTGAACTCAGGTTCCGCATTTTTCTTCCGCGAACTCACCAGCTGCGGTGCGGCAGTTTCCTCTTCATGCTTGTTAAAGCCAATGGTGGCTTCCAGCACCAGAAAAACGTCAAAGCCTTCGTCTTTTATTCTTTGAATCACCTGCGCGATCTGCTCCGATTCAGAAAGGGACACGTTGATCGCCTCTCCCAGGTCTTTCATCAATTTTTTTAGTCGTGGATTCACGCCAACTCCTTTGACTATTTAATTGGATGCCCGTGGGGTCACCAGCGTTTTATTCTTTCGCTCGATTTGGGCCCGATTTTCGCGCTACAATGGCCTAAATGCCCCAGATTTCCGCGGTTAAAAATGCTGTACAAAGCGTTGTAAAGAAAGACCGCCTGCTCAACGCGGTCTTTGCCGGCGGAAAATCTTTTGTCACGTCCGTAAGCCGCACCTTTTATGCATTTTGGCTTCAGACGACGGGGCTGATGTTCGTCCTTTTTACCGTTCTCGGCGCCTCTTCCCTGGTGCGCCAATACCACAGAGACCATTTTGCCGACCACCAGCGCGTCGTGATTGAATCCATCTTCACTGTGGTCTGCCTCTACTTTACCGTGCATTCTTTCATCAAGGCCAGCCGCACTCTCAAGCGGAAATAGCTTCTGCCAATCAATTTGTTTCGAACTCAGAATCCTAGTCGCTTGAGCCGGTTCACGCCCCACGTGGCGCAACTTGGCGCATCTTGAAGATCCGGCGTGCGATACGTGGCCGATTCAGCGTGAAAATCGGAGCTGAAGGTCCTCGCAACTCGGTCGGAGTATCATTATCCGTAGCTCTGAAACATGCCACAGGACACCAAACTCGAACGCGATGCCGAGCAGCAGCTCAAAGACATCACGCCCCATCCTCTCTATACTCCTGCCGATCTAGAAGACTGGGGATACGATTCTGACGTCGGCTATCCCAGTGATTTCCCATTCACACGCGGCGTGCAGGCCACCATGTATCGCGGCCGTCTGTGGACAATGCGCCAGTACGCCGGCATGGGCGATGCCGAGGAATCCAACAAACGCTATAAATATCTTCTTTCCCATGGGACCACCGGCCTCTCTGTTGCGTTTGACCTGCCAACGCAAATCGGCATGGATTCAGACCACGCCATGGCTGCCGGTGAAGTTGGCAAGGTAGGCGTAGCCATTGATTCCATTGAGGACATGGAGCGGCTTTTTGCGGGCATCAACCTGGAAAAAATTTCTACGTCCATGACCATCAATGCCAGCGCCGCGATTCTGCTCGCCTTGTATATCGCTGTGGCGCGACGCACCGGCTCTGACACTCGCAAGCTGAGCGGCACCGTGCAGAATGACATTCTCAAGGAGTACATTGCGCGCGGAACATATATATATCCGCCGCGCCAGGCTCTGCGGATCATCACGGACATGTTTGCTTACGCCAATGAGCACGTGCCGGAGTGGAACCCCATCTCCATTTCCGGCTACCACATGCGTGAGGCAGGCTGCACCGCGGTGCAGGAAGTGGCCTTTACGCTGGCCAACGCCATTGCTTATGTTGATGCCGCGCTGCATGCGGGTCTGGACGTGGACAAGTTCGCGCCGCGCCTCTCGTTCTTCTTTAACGCGCACAACAACTTTCTGGAAGAAGTAGCCAAATTCCGCGCTGCCCGGCGCATGTGGGCGCGCATTATGCAGGATCGCTTTCACGCCCGGAACCCACGATCGCTAATGCTGCGCTTTCACACCCAGACCGCCGGGTCAACGCTCACAGCGCAGCAGCCGGAAAACAACATCGTCCGCACGGCTTTGCAGGC
>DASXJO010000268.1:0-5438 GCA_036497385.1 Candidatus Angelobacter sp.
GCCGAAATCGATCCGCTCAAGCCCCGATCCACGGCCGTGGATCGGGACTGAGCGGATTTACCGGGAACCAAAGTGTAAAGGATGTGTCGGAACGTTCTGTAAATGATGTCGTGGAACTTTACACATTTATGCCTGCGGTAAACTACCATCCCATTCGCGGCTTTAGCCGCTGAGGTAAGCCGGGCAGATCATAACGACTCTGCATTCAGCATTTTCAAAATTCCCCCCGGCTCCGGGCGCTGCCGCCAGTCAGCATCCTCGTGCGCATAGGAAATGTTCCCATCCGGCTGCACCACATAAGTCGCGGACAGCGGCAGCTCCCAGCTCTGGTCTCCGTTGTAACCCGGAAGCTTGGTCATGATGCTCTCATACATGGCCTGCAACTCCGGCGAGAGGCGATATACCAGCCCAAACTTCTTTGCCACTTGATTTCCCTGGTCACTCAGGACAGGGAACCGCAGCTTGTGCATGTCGCGCGTCATGTAGGAGTGCTTTTGCGTCTGCGGTGAGATGGCGACCAGCGACGCACCGGCATCGGCAATCTGCGAATGAATTTCCTGCAAGGCGCTGAGTTGGGCGTTGCAATAAGCGCACCAGCGTCCGCGATAGAAGACGATTACCAGCGGCCCGCTGCGGAGCAGATCTTCCGAGCGCCAGAGCATGCCGTCGCCGTCAGGGAGTTCGAATGCAGGAGCGAGATCGCCGATCTTAAGCGCCCGATCAGCCAGTCCGGACTTGACCAATTCCTCGGCAAAGCGATCAACTACGGCCAAGCGCTCTGCGGGAACCATGGCGCGCAGCTTGGCAGTGAGTGAATCGAGTTGTTCGTTGAGAGACAAGAAATTTGGTAATTGGGCAAATGGGTAATTTGGTAATTGAAGGGCGGCCCAAATTACTCAATTACCAAATTACTCAATTACCAATTTGGGTTATCTCATCATCCCTGGCAGCTTCATTCCGGCGAGCTTGCGGCTGAAGCTGGATTTGCCCATATCCTTGAACATTTTGCGCATCTGGGCGTATTGGCGCAGAAGCTGGTTTACTTCCTGCACGCTCGTGCCGGAACCACGCGCAATGCGCTTGCGCCGGCTGCCATTGATGATCTCATGATGATTGCGCTCTTTCGCCGTCATGGAATTGATGATGGCTTCCACGCGCGTGATCTGGCTTTCATCCACGGAATCGGCGGCCTTCTGCATGTTGGCGAACGGGCCGATGCTGGGCAGCATCTTAATAACACTTTGCAACGATCCCAGCTTCTTTACCTGGCGAAGCTGATCGCGGAAATCTTCCAGCGAGAAGCCTTCACCGCCAAGGGCCTTCTTGGCAAATTCTTCCGCCTTCTTCTGGTCAACATTCTCCTGCGCTTTTTCCACCAGCGTGAGGATGTCGCCCATGCCGAGGATGCGGCCGACGATGCGGTCAGGGTGAAAGGGCTCCAGCGCGTCATACTTTTCGCCCACGCCAATAAACTTGATCGGCTGGCCGGTAACCTGGCGTATGGAGAGCGCAGCGCCGCCGCGTGCATCGCCATCCATCTTGGTGAGCACCACGCCGGTGATAGAAAGTTTTTTGTGGAACTCGTCGGCAGAGCGAACCGCATCCTGTCCGGTCATCGCGTCGGCGACGAACAGGATTTCCTGCGGGTTCAGAATCTTCTTGAGCGACTGCATTTCCGACATCAGTTCGTCGTCAATGTGCAAGCGGCCTGCCGTATCAACGATCAGGAAATTGCATCCGTTATTGATGGCTTCTTTGCGCGCTTCTTTGGCCAACCGCTCGACCGTGGGCGTGTCAGCGTTTTCAACCTTGCCTTCGTACAGATTGGCCTTGATTGCCTCGGCTACGACTTTTAACTGCTGGCGCGCGGCGGGACGATAGACGTCCACGGAAACCAGCATGGGGCGATGTCCGCCCTTTTTCAGCCACGCGGCAAGCTTACCGGAAGTGGTGGTCTTACCGGAGCCTTGCAGACCGGCCATGAGGATTACGGAAGGCGGCTGCGATGCGAACTTGAGTTTTGCCGTGTCCTTGCCCAGGACTTCAACCAGTTCGTCATGGACCAGCTTAACGATCTGTTGCGCCGGAGAAAGCGCTGTCATCACTTCCTGACCAATGGCTTTTTCCTGCACGCGGTCAATAAACGTCTTGACCACCTTGAAGTTCACGTCAGCTTCCAGCAGCGCCATGCGGATCTCTTTCAGCGCTTCCTGGATGTTTTCCTGGGTAAGCGCGCCCTGTCCGCGCAGGTTCTTGAACGTCCGTTGCAGCTTTTCCTGAAGATTTTCAAACATAGATAATGGCTTTATTCACGCAAAGAAGATCGAATCTTTAGATGCAGGTCTAAGCCTCATTGTAACAGCCTAGAGCGTGGCGCGTTCCCTCCGCGAACCTCTGCAAAAGAGAGGTCTGAACTATGGAGTGACCGCATCTCGCAACTTGGCCGTAGCTTTATCGAACGTGACAAACGGCAGATGACCTTCCGCGCGGGCCAGTTCGAGTGCCAGACAATCGGGAAAATCAGCCTTGCCGAAAGCGTATACGGCAATGGCTGCGCGGACGGTTTCCACCGATTGAAACGCAAAGTCGCGGCTGTTGCTGGCGGTGTCTAACATGGCCAGAATCTGGGCTTTGGACCAGCCATACACGGCCGTCAGTACCCTTTCCATCAGCACCACGGCTGAATCCAGAGGGGACGGCGAGTTTCCAAATAGGCGAGCGCGCGCCGAGTCTGCGCCGGATCGTCGGCCTTTCAACTAGAATCTACAGATGATCGCAGGAGCCAGTACAGAGATCATCCAGGCCTTTGCGGCGCTGGTGCGTTCGGAAATCGAGGACGAACGGGTTGATCTGCTGCGCTCCGCGCTGACTTTTGCGCGGATTGAAGATCCGCAACTCGATATCGAGCATTACGTGCGGCACGTGGACGAACTGGCGGCGCGCGTGGCGGAGAAGATCGAAGACCCCGACGATGCGGTGCAGATGATTGCCGCGCTGAACGACGTGCTTTTTAAGGAAGAAATGTTCCGCGGCAATACCGTGGATTATCACAGTCCGCGCAATTCTTTTCTGCACGATGTGCTGGACCGCCGCCTGGGTATTCCCATCACGCTGGCGCTGGTGTATATGGAAGTGGCGCGACGCGTGGGCTTTCAGTTATTTGGCGTCGGAATGCCGGGACATTTTCTGCTGAAGCACTATGACGTGGACGGCCATTCCATTTTGATTGACGCTTTTGAGCGCGGATCTATTGTGACCGAAGACGATTGCCGGCAGAAGCTGGATAGCATTTATTCCGGCCAGGTGGCGCTGCAACCGGAATTTCTTCTGGCGGTAACGCGCCGCCAGATGCTGACGCGCATGCTCAACAACCTGCGCGCCGTTTATCTTTCGCAGCGCGATTTTCGCCGCGCGGTGCAGGTTGTGGACCTGATCCTGGTGATCTATCCGCGCTCACCGGAGGACATGAAGCAGCGCGCCGTGCTGCGCTACAACCTCAATGATTATCGCGGGGCGCTGAGCGATTTTGAGGAGTACGTGAAGATGTCGCCTGACACCTCTGACGCGGAAGAGATCAGGCACACCGCGCTGTCA
This sequence comes from Candidatus Angelobacter sp., assembly GCA_036497385.1. Classification (GTDB taxonomy): domain Bacteria; phylum Acidobacteriota; class Terriglobia; order Terriglobales; family Acidobacteriaceae; genus Angelobacter. The sequence goes on from DASXJO010000268.1 coordinate 3,595, forward strand.
CTGCGGCGGTCGATGGCGATGATGAACTAAAGCGGTTTTATAGATCGCGTGAATTTTAAAAAGCAAGCACAAGGTCCCTCCGTCCTACTCGCGCGCTGGTAAAAACGCGTGCTCGCTTAACGGCCGTCGGGATGACGAGTTATACCAAAATTTACGCTAACACTAAAAACTGCTCTACTTGCTTGCCGCTAATCGCTGTCCCTGTTATTCTCCGCGCAATGCTTCCACCGGATCGACTGTGGAAGCGCGGCGCGATGGCAGATAACTTGCCAGCAGCGCCGTGGCCAACAGTCCAATAGAGACTGCGCTGTAGGTCATCAGATCGATAGGCTTCACGCCAAAGAGCAAAGTGGAAAGAAAGCGCATACAGATCAACGCGGCCATCAGTCCAAAGGCGATGCCAATCCCGCTCAGCAGCAGCCCATGGCGGACAAACATTCCGGTGAGTTCCTGGCGTTGCGCGCCCAGCGCCATGCGAATGCCGATTTCACGCGTGCGCTGGGAAACTGAATATGCGATCACGCCATAGATGCCCACAGTCCCAAGCAGCAGCGCCATAACGCCGGCAACGCCCAGCATCAGCAGCGTGAATGAAGTCCGCGCCATGGAACTGCGATAGTAATATTCCATGGTGTGCACGCCGTACAAAGGAAGGTTTGGGTCAACGGACCAGACGGCCTGGCGCACTTCTTTCATCAGGCTTTCTGTTCCGGCGCGCGAGGTCCGCAGCGCGAATGACACTTCGCGACGCGCACTGACGCCATCGCCTTCAAAGTTGCGCATCATCAAGGGCCAATAAGCAATCTTGGCCGGCTCTTTGTTCACGCCATCATCGTAAACATTGGTCACCACGCCGACGATCTCGCGCCAGTCGTCCGTAGTGCCCACGCGTACACGCTTGCCCAGCGCTGCCGCGGGATCGTGCCACAACTCACGCGCCATGTTTTCTGAAATCAGTGCCACAGGATTCATGTTGTAGATGTCGGTCCAGGTAAGGTCACGTCCTGCCACCAAAGATGTTCCCATGGTTTTCAGGAACCCGGGAGAAATCCACTTGAAGCGGCGAATGGGCGCCAGTTCGCCCGGACGATAGCTGTGATCTTCAGCAAATACGGGATCAAAGCTTCCGTTTCCGTCCAGCGGAATACTGGTGGAAAGCCCAATCGACGTGACGCCCGGCGTGGCTTCCACCTTGCGCATGATTTCTTCGAACTTGCGTGGCACGTTCTGGTCCTCTGCCACCTGGCTCTTGGGGAGTGTGAGAGAAAAGAGCTGGATTGTTTCCGGCGCGCTGAAGCCCGGCTGCACGCGGGTGAGCGCGATGAAGGTGCGCGTCATCAGGCCGGAACAGATCAGCAGTACCAGCGCCAGCGCCACCTGAACGACAACCAGCACGTTCCGGGTACGATGCTGTTCGCGTCCCTGGCTCGCACCGCGCGCGCCTTCACGCAGTCCCATCGCCAGCCGCGCGCCCGCATAGCGGAAAATGGGAATGCTGCCAAAGAGCAGGCTGGCCAGGATCGCGATGCCCAACGTGAACAACAGCACCCACCCATCAATGCCGATCTCATGGACGCGCGGCAGCCCGCGCGGCGCCAATGCCACCAGCATCCGTAGCGCGCCATAGGCAATCCCAAGGCCGAGCAGGCTGCCCAGCAAACCCAGCACAACGCTCTCCGTCAGCAGCTCTGTAGCAATGTGTTTCCAGCTTGCGCCCAGCGCGGACCGCACAGCAAGCTCTTGCCGACGGCCATCCACGCGCACCAAAACCAGATTGGCGACGTTGGCGCAGGCAATCAGCAGCACCAGGCCAATAGACGCCATCAGCACCCAAAGCAGTTTGC
>DASXJO010000269.1:0-5273 GCA_036497385.1 Candidatus Angelobacter sp.
AGGACGTTGTAACGGATGAAAGCCACCGAACCGACCGGCGCATCATTGCGCAGCTCGACTCGTCCATTGATGTACTTCACCAGATTCGTGCTGTTGGGATCTACTGTGCCGGTTGAACCGATCCAGACTTGGGCATTCGACTTCGGCACGCTGAAGATTAAAACCGCCATCAGAGTTAATCCGAAGCAATACTTTCGCAGATAAAAAGCAGACATTTCCTATACCTCAATTCCGTTGGGATATTCTGGCCATAAGGGGAACTGGATATGGAGCAGATCGCTTTCTACTTATGCATGTCGAAGGCCACAGCCCCACAGAGAGAGTGCTGCTGCCGGTTTGAGCATCCAGATACTCACGTTGAGCAGAGACATAGCTTTCTTGGGCAATGTGCGGGAAGGACTGTTGTGGGATAAGCATTCAAGTGTATTTACAAGCAGCTAGGCACCATCTGGATGGCATTTCACATCCTAATGTCGGGGTAATGTTCTTTGCAGCACACAGGCATGGCCGGCCTCTCAATGGAACGTTGTATCTGCATTCATGCTCATTTCTACCAGCCGCCACGGGAAAATCCCTGGCTGGAAGCGGTTGAGCGCCAGGATTCCGCTTATCCGTATCATGACTGGGATGAGCGCATCACCGCCGAATGCTACGCGCCCAACGGTGCCTCGCGCATTCTTGATGAAGCCGGGTATATCCGGCGGATAGTCAACAATTACTCCCGCATCAGCTACAACTTTGGTCCCACTCTGCTCTCCTGGCTGGAAGACAACTCTCCCGAGACATACGAATCGATCCTTGAATCAGACAGGGCAAGCCAGGAAAAGTTTTCCGGGCATGGATCGGCGCTGGCGCAGTCTTACAATCACATGATTCTGCCGCTGGCCAACTCGCGTGACAAAACCACGCAGGTGATCTGGGGCATCCGCGATTTTGAGCACCGCTTTGGACGAACACCAGAAGGCATGTGGCTGGCTGAAACCGCAGCCGATGTTGGAACCCTGGAAACACTGGCCGAGCATGGCGTTCGATTCACAATCCTGGCGCCGAATCAAGCTGGTAGGGTGCGCAAGATTGGCGGGCGCAGCTGGAAAGATGTTAGCGGCTCACGCATTGACCCAACGCGCGCTTACCTGGCCAAGCTGCCTTCAGGAAAAAGAATCAACATCTTCTTTTATGACGGGCCCATTTCCCGCGCCGTGGCCTTTGAACAGCTCCTGAATAGTGGAGAGGAATTTGCGAATCGGCTGAAGAGCGGCTTCTCTGACCGTCGTGACTGGCCGCAGCTCATGCACATTGCCACGGACGGCGAAACCTATGGGCACCATCATCGCCATGGGGATATGGCGCTTGCCTATGCTCTGGATCGGATTGAAGCTGATCCTTCATTGCGCCTTACCAACTACAGCGAGTTCATGGAAATGTATCCGCCGACGCATGAAGTCCAGATTATTGAAAACACTTCATGGAGTTGTGCTCATGGCGTGGACCGGTGGCGCAGTGATTGCGGCTGCAATACCGGGCGCGCGGGCTGGAACCAGCAGTGGCGCGGTCCTCTGCGTGATGCCTTGGATTACCTGCGGGATTGTGTTGCCGGACTGTTTGAGGGCAAAGCCGGCGAGATGCTGCACGATCCCTGGGCCGCACGCAATGACTATATAGATGTAGTGCTGGACCGCTCGCCGGATGCACTCTGGCTGTTTTTTGAAAAACACTCCCGCCACCAACTGAAGCCGGCCGAAACCACTGATGCTCTCAAGCTGCTGGAAATGCAGCGCCATGCCATGCTCATGTACACCAGCTGCGGCTGGTTTTTTGACGAACTCAGCGGCATTGAAAGCATGCAGGTGCTGCAATATGCAGGCCGCGTGATACAACTGGCGCGCGAAACCGGCAACGTGGATCCCGAACCCGAATTTTTGCGGCGGCTTGCCCTTGCCCAAAGCAATCTGCCGGAGATGGGCGCCGGCGCAACTATCTATAACCGCTGGGTGGCGCCGGCATTTGTCGATTTGTGCAAAGTGGGAGCGCATTTTGCCATCAGCGCAATGTTTAACGGCGATCACACTGTCCCGCAGTACTGCTATTCCATCAAGAGCGTGGATTATCGCCACGCTGAAGCCGGGACCGCGCGGCTGGCGCTGGGGATTTCCCGCGTCACTTCGCTCATCACGCGCGAAGCGCGTAACCTGAGGTTTGCGGCGGTATATCTGGGCGACCAGGTGCTCCACGCAGGCGTCCGCGAGCTTGAGGAAAAAGAAGATTATGACGGGCTGGTGGCTGAGAGCATGGCAGCTTTTTCCAGCGGCGACTTTGGCGAACTGCTCCGGCTGTTGGACGAGCACTTTGACGGCATGCCGTACTCATTCAAGGCGCTTTTTAAGGATGAGCAAAAAAGGATTCTGGATATTGTTCTTTCCCGCACGCTGGGTGATGCCGAAGCCAGCTACCACCAAATTTATGAAAAACATGGATCGCTAATGCGGTTCCTGAAAGAAATGGGCCAGCCTGTTCCGGACGTTTTGCGCTTCACCGCGGAATTTGTCCTCAACAGCGACCTCAAACATACGTTTGAAACCGATCCAGTCGATTTTGTTCGGATTGCCATGCTCCTGGAAATGGTCAGGCGCGAAGACGTGCAGGTGGATGAAGCCGGCGCGCGCTACGCGGCGGGCAATGCATTGACCCGTATATTGAAGCGCTTACAGCAGAATCCGGAAGATAGTGAAACGCTGGAACGCGCCAACGTGTTGACCAGCCTTTATCCCATGATGCCGTTTTCCGTGGATTGCTGGCACGCACAGAACATTTATTACTCCATTCTGGATAAAGTCTTTCCCAAGATCGCCCGCAGAGGCGACCCGGCATCGCGCCAGTGGCAGGAACGTTTTCTTGCTCTGGGAGAAAAACTCAAAATCAGCGTTCCCGAGCTTGCGCCGGAAACCGCATTTCAGATTGCAAGCTGAAAATAACCAGATAGGACAAAGGAATGAAAAATCGCACAAAGGTCATCATCGGTGGTGCTGCCGCAGGTACGCTCATGGCGGGCGCGGCGGCTGGTTTAGGAACAGTTCTGGCACTCCGGAGCGGACTAAGGCGGTTTCGCGAGCATCGCCTGCGCGAGTTGCGAGGCAAGACGGTGCTGATCACCGGCGGATCGCGCGGACTTGGGCTGGCGCTGGCGGAAGAGTTCGCGCAATTTGGAGCGAAGATCGCAATCTGCGCGCGCGACGAACAGGAGCTTGCCCGCGCCCGGCAGCAACTGGAAGATCTTGGCGCTGTGGTTTGCGCCGTCCGGTGCGACGTGACCAAGCCGGAAGAAGTGGATAACCTGATCAGCTCAGTGACCCGCCACATGGGCGGTATTGATGTGCTGGTCAATAATGCCGGCGTGATTTCTGTAGGCCCGATCCTTTCCCAGAAATTGGAAGACTTTCAGGAAGCCATGGACGTGATGTTCTGGGGCACCGTTCATCCCACGTTGGCCGCCCTGCCGCAGATGCTTGCGCGAGGAACGGGGAAGATCGTGAACATTTCTTCCATCGGAGGCAAAGTCAGCGTGCCGCACCTTATTCCTTATGGCTGCGCCAAGTTCGCTGTAACCGGCTTTTCTGAGGGTCTGCACGCTGAGCTGAAGCGGTTTGGCATTCATGTTCTCACCGTAATTCCTGGACTCATGCGCACGGGCTCACATTTGAACGCGCAATTTAAAGGCAAGCACCAAGCTGAGTTTGGCTGGTTCGCGGTGAGCGGAACGAACCCTTTGGCATCGATCTCGGCCAGACGCGCGGCGGAAAAGATTGTGAACGCAACCGCCGCCAACCGGACAGAGTTGGTGATCAGCTGGCAGGCCAAGTTGCTGGCGGGAGTCCATGGCGTTGCGCCGCGAACGACGCAAGAAATTCTGGCCCATGTGAACCGGCTATTGCCCGATGCCGCGGGAAACACGGAGAAAAAAGCCGGGCGTGAAAGCCATTCGGCGGTAACCCGTTCACCTTTGACCGCTCTGGGCAAGCGTGCCGCGCGTCGTTACAACCAGGTGGAAAAGCCGGCATAGGTTTTTCCGAAGTCCCGAGCAGCGCGAGGGAACCCTACGGCCACGAGATTCCTAAATGAAGGTACCCCAACAATTTCTGTTGCAATAGGGCTCCCTCACCCGCGCATTAACTGTTCCGAGTAATGGGCAGGCTTCACGGGCGGGTTCGGGATTTGAGAAAGAGCCATCTGCAACACCTCAGCAATGTGCAGCGCCTTGCGTCCCGTGAGGCCTTCAATCTGCTGATAACAACTGAAACCGTCGGTGATAATGAGCGTATCGGCGGCCGCAGCGCGCACGGCGGGCAGCAGGACGCGTTCACCAATCTTGACTGAGACATCGTATTTCTCAGCTTCAAAGCCAAAAGATCCAGCCATGCCGCAGCAGCCGGAATCGAGAACATGGAAGTCGAGGCCGGTGCGCTTCAGCAATTCAGATTCAGAATCAAACTTAAGCACTGACTTGTGATGGCAATGCGCATGGACGATTGCTTTGCGCTTGAGCTGCGGCGGGCGATAATCAGCCTGGTTGATCAGAAATTCGCTGAATAGATAGGTCTGGCTTTTGAGCTTTTGCGCTTCAAGGTTTTTGCCCAGCAGGTTGGTCATCTCGTCGCGGAAGACGGAGAAACAGCTTGGTTCAATTCCCACCACAGGCGTTCCGGCTTCGATATCAGTTCGCAAAGCCGTCAATGTTTGCTGCAGCGTGGCTTTGGCCTGGTCGAGCATGCCGAAGTCATATAAAGGACGCCCACAACATAGGCTTTGCTGCGGAATCTTCACCTGATATCCCGCATGCTCCAGCACTTCTACTGCTGCTTTGGCGATCGAAGGATGGAAGTTGTTGCTGAATGTGTCTGGCCAGAGAATGACCTGCGGACGACCAGCATTGCGCAGCGGGCGCTTGCGAAACCACGCAGTGAACGTCTCCGCGGCAAAGGCGGGCATGTTGCGTTTTTGCGAGACACCGCCGGCCCACTTCATTAACTGTGATGTTCCGGGCGCGCGGCCAAGAAAATTTACTAACCACGGCGCAATGCGAGCCATACCGGCCCAGCGCTGAATCAAGCCCATGGAATAAGCCGCGCGAGGACGCGAGCGGCCTTCATAATAGTGCGCCAGAAATTCCGCTTTGTAGGTTGCCATGTCCACGTTGATGGGGCACTCACTCTTGCAGGCCTTGCAGGCAAGACAAAGATCAAGCGCGTCTTTTAGATACTCATTCTTCCAGCCGTCTT
>DASXJO010000270.1:0-2272 GCA_036497385.1 Candidatus Angelobacter sp.
GGCCCGAGCGCCGTCTCTGTTTTCGTGTCCTGCGCTCGTTGATCCGATTGGCAAACCATTCACCCCATCTTCTCAAACACCGTTTGCAGTTTGACCACCTCAACTGTTTCCAGACACTCCAGCCAGTTACGTACCTTCCGATCTGCGGCCATCCGCGTAAATCTGCGGCAAAAGCTCTTTTCCGCGGTTTTCAATTTTCACTTTTTGGCAATTTCGGCGATTTTGGCAATCTCTTTGCTCAGTTCCACCACTTCAATCCACTCCGGACACTCGGGCCAGTTATGTACCCAGCACACAATCACGTCGCACTTCTTCGGATCGTGACCGTGCCGCAGAAAGTTCTTGCTCTCAAACTCCACTTCCACGTTCTGGGTCCTGCCACTGGCCTTTGGCCATCTCCCGGACTGCCACGCAGTCCGGAAACGCCACCTGCCAGCGCTTTACCGCAAATCCCAGCCGTCCCGCCATTACGCCAAACGCAAACAGCACTCCGGCTTCATTGGTAGGCGCATGCGCCATCCCCGGCATCAGCAGCGGATCGCCGTACACCGCTCGGTCCATCATCAGCGGACACCGTCGCCCCTGCTTTGCGCCTTTGGCCGTGCGCTTTATCTTTTCTTCCAATTCCGCAATGCGCCGCAATACGTCTTTCCACTTCGTCTCAATCTTTTCCGCCCGCGCAAACTTCTTGAACGCCTCCATCACCCGGCCCCAGCGTTCATAGCGCGTGTAAAACGGTCCCAGGCTGAATTTGCCGTTCTTGTCATAGAGTTGCGCGGTCGGGATGCGGCCCAGTTTGCGGACAACCGCCGCCCAGTCCAGCAGCAGGGCAGATTCCGCCACCTCAAATCCTGACCCGACGGCCTCCAGCCCAGCGGCAGCCAGCGCTTTGCTCAGGCTTCCAAATTCTTTGTCCAGGCGGGTCCCGTTTACGCCCGCCAGCCGTCGCAACTCGCGCAGGCTGGGACTGTGACCCAGTTTCTTTGCGCACACACGTATCGCCTTCAGGATTTCCTGTTTATTCATCATCGTGATATCTCCATGGTGGAATTTTTAGAAATAAAAAAGCCACCCGGCCGGGTGGCTGACGAGCACATTGCTTTGGGTTCCAGGTGGTTCTTTCAAAAGGGTGCAACAGGCCTTTTCAAGGCCTGCGGTTAGCTGCTGAAGTGCGAAGGCTTTATCTGAAGCGCGAGGCTCCTAAGATTGCGGAAAAGCCTCCTTGGGCGAGACAGTGTCAGGGTACGACTTCCAGTCGTGCCGTAAGTGCTTCCAAATGAGTTGGGCTTTAGTCCCTGAAAGCGAATGCGAGATCCTCTAAAGTATTTTTCAAAAGCCAAAAGCCAAAAGCCAAGGACTAATGGCTAATGGCTAATGGCTAATGGCTAAGAACTGCTAAGAACCAATGGCTGGTTTTCCCCTCTACTTACTAGTGTGCGTTTTGACGCTTTCCGGGACGTTTTTCTCAATATTTATTTTTCGGTGTCCGATAACTCGACACTTTCGTCAATTACAGGGGCCCCTCGTCAAATCTCGCCTGGGGAAAAATGCCCTCTACTTATATATGCACTCAAGGTGGGCTTTCCGGGACATGTTTTCCAATATTTATTTTCAGCGTCCGATAACTCGCTCTTGCTGTAAAGCTGTAATCAGTCCCGCAAAACTTTTCCGGAAAACCTCTCCTACCTATATATATGCACTCAATCCGGCCTCTGGCGACATGTTTCCCCATATTTATTTTTTGACCCTATCGATCTGTTCACTCTTTACCCTGCTTAATTGCCGATTGTTGGTTGCCAATTACCCATTTACCAAATTACCCATTTACCAAATTATTCCCGTGTCTGTTACGCTTTCCGTGGCGATGAATGACTCTCCAGCAGCGGCCATCGAGTTTGCGCATGTCACCTACCGGATAAACGGCAACCGCACGCTCATCTCGGACCTCAATCTCTCGGTGCGCCACGGTGAAACGCTCATGCTGCTGGGCCGCAGCGGTTCCGGCAAGACCACAACGCTTAAGCTCATCAATCGGCTGTTAACGGAAAGTGAAGGCCATGTGCTTGTCGATGGCCGGTCCACCGCGGAATGGGACGTGATTCAGCTTCGCCGGCACATAGGTTACGCCATACAGGAAGCTGGGCTTTTTCCGCATTACACCGTGCAAGATAATGTGGCTCTGGTTCCACGGCTCGAAAGATGGGATTCCCAGCGTATCGCCACGCGGGTGCGTGAGGTGTTGCATTTGGTCGGTCTGCCATATGAAGAATTT
>DASXJO010000271.1:0-7548 GCA_036497385.1 Candidatus Angelobacter sp.
CAGGTTCTGCTTCAGAAAGCCGAGCACACCGCGAAAGCCCAGGCGCGGAGCCTCTTTTTCATCGGGGCCGTAGAGCAATAGATTTTGAATTTTCGGCGGGAACTTTTCAAATGGAGTCGCCAGTTCGATTTTGTATGCGGCAGCCACAATCTCAACCATCCGCTGAAGATAAGACGAGCCCGACCCGGGGCCGAGTGCGCCATCCAGCAGCGGCTTTGACCAATCCACAATGATTTTGGCCGGATCAAAATCATATTTGCTGCCCAGCCCGTTGCATTCCGGGCACGCGCCGTAAACGCTGTTAAAAGAAAATGAGCGTGGCTCCAGCGACGGAATGCTGATACCGCAATCAGGACAGGCCATCCGCGCGGAATACAGATGCTCTTCCCCATTCACCACCGCTACCTGCACCAGTCCCTTACCCAGCTTCATGGCCGTGGCCACGGATTGCTCCAGGCGTTTTTCAATGCCGGGCTTCACCAGCAGACGGTCGATCACCACTTCAATCGTGTGGTTCTTGCGCTTGTCGAGCTGGATTTCGTCGAGTTCTTCGTCCAGATGGCGAAGCTCGCCATCAATACGGGCACGCACAAATCCGTGTTGCGCCAGCTTTGCCAACTCTTCCTTGAACTCGCCTTTGCGTCCGCGGACCAGCGGCGCCATGATCATCACGCGATCTTCAGCTTTCAACTGCATAACGCGTTGCACAATTTGATCAGACGTTTGGCGGCTGATTGGTTTATCGCATTTGGGACAATGCGGCACGCCAACCGACGCGTATAGCAGGCGTAAATAATCGTAAATCTCAGTGATTGTTCCGACTGTGGAGCGCGGGCTGCGTGAGGTAGTCTTCTGCTCAATGGAGATTGCCGGACTCAGTCCATCGATGGAGTCTACGTCCGGACGCTCCATCTGGTCGAGAAACTGGCGCGCGTACGCGGAAAGCGTTTCGACATAACGGCGCTGGCCCTCGGCATAAATGGTGTCAAAAGCGAGCGACGATTTGCCCGAACCGCTCAGCCCCGTGATTACCGTTAAGGTATTGCGCGGGATCTCAACCGAAATGTTTTTCAAATTGTGCTGGCGAGCGCCCCGCACCGTGATGCTACTGATAGCCATGGACCTTCTAAACCTGGTTCGGAAACTGTGAACAACCCCAACAAAACGTGGGAAACCTCCACTGGGAGGCTCCGGAGAGTGAGCGCACAGCTCTACTCCGTATTTTATCGTCGGTTGGTTAAGCGGTCAATTCCGGCATTCACTCGAAATGAACTCGGGGATTTGACCTAATGACTTCAGTTGCTTGCGGGTGTTATGACCAAAGGGCATGATCACGTACCAAGGGTGCAGCAACGGCGGTAATGCAGACAATTGAACCAATATTGCCGACAATGCACATGGCTGGAGAAACCAACCGGCCCAAGAAAAGGACCATCAAAGAGATTGGACAATGAATCCCATTCTGGCTTCCTCCACCGTGCTCTTTACCATTCTGTTTTCACTCGTCTTTGGTATTGCTTGCGGCTACGCTGTTATCAGCGCGATCCTGCACGCTTTTGCCCATAGACAGGTTGAAAGCCAGACGACCCAAACTGCCGTGATTGCCACTACGGCATCCAGCCACTAAGCCTTATTTCTTCGGCACTTCCCGCTTTGCAATAAGCCTAGCCGGCACGCCGGCCCATGGCTCCGGAATGCGGAAAGTTTCTCCGCTGCAAGAGTCGCAACGCCAATCCCACGCCAAAAATTACATCGAATGCCATGCAGAAACCCGGCCACCAGTGCGGTACTCCGGGATTTGCGATAAAGGCGGGACGAACAAAATCGAATATTCCGTGCCCGACCAATGCAGCCGCAACCAGCCAAAAATTCCCTTTAAAACCAATTACAGCAAAAAGGATGAAACCGCATGCCAGTGCGATTTCAAGCATCAAGGTTCGTCGCGTGGCTCCCATAGCCGCGAACAGCACGTAATAAGTAGCCACCACAATCAGCATCGTCGAATAGAAAGATCGGTCCCGGTCAAAGCCGATCAAAGCGGCGAGAACCACTGTCGCCAGGCCCAATAAGATGCCGACCAGATATTCCATTTCCCGTCACCACTTTCTGATAGATCAATTCTTATTGAAAGCCAGCAACAGGCTTTGACTTCGGAGCGATTGTTCTACCGCGGCGGCAGCTTTCGTGGAGCCGGATTGGGATTATTCGTTGGATCTTCCGGTGAACCTTTTTGCCGACGCATTTCCTGTAGCTCTTGCAGCAATTGTTCTGGCGTCTTCGGCTGCTGGTTCGGCGGCGTCTCAGTTTGCGGAGGCTGTTGTGGCACCGGAGGTTGAACTGGCGTATCCTGCGGCTCGCCAGCATTCGGTTGCTCTTCAGGAACTTCCTCTTCTTCACCCTGATTCGCCGCCGGAGTTTGCTGCTGCGCCTGTGCTTCGGCCGCTCCAGGAGCGTGCTTTACCGTGAGAATGACCTTCTGCACTATGTTGGGACTGTCTGGTCTTCCAATAGCGAGGAAGTCATATTTCGAGCCGGCAAAAATGGCGGCCAGAACGTCACCTTCAGGCGCGGGGCCCAGAGCAATGGCTACTCGCTCTGAAATCCCCTCTGCGCCTTCAAATTCGATCCCAGTCTTGTTCCGGATGGCCGTTACTACGCTGCTCAGGTTTGAGTTCAGCGCCTGGACGCTCAACAAGCCGTCTCGATAGGTCACCACGGGCGCAACCGGAGGCCCCATTGGGCTTGGCTGCACCGCCGGCTGAGTTGGCTGCCCGATCACAGGAGCCGGAGCTGGGGCTTTTGGCACTGCAGCCGCGGGCTGGGGCGGTTGAGGAGCAAGGCTGCCAGGCGGATTGGGGCGTTGGACCGGCACTGTGGGACGCGCGGCTTGAGCCTGAACCAGCGTCAGTGTGCCGATAAGAATAAAACACCCACAAATGATTGAAAAAAAACGCGCCATAAGCATTTTTTACTGAGAGTCGCCCCTGAATGTGTTTGTTCTTAGGATTTTACTCCTTATCACTAAAGAACGTTATGACTAAAGAACGTTGGGCCGCCGCAAACTTGTCCGGTAAATTTCATGTCGTCAAATTCCGGATCGCTTGCCTCTTTCCCTCATCTCCGTCAAACCGATATATTTACCTATGAGTTACGGGCTCGATCAAGAAACGGCGTGCATCTGGAAAGCCGTCCAAAGCATCTTAGATTAACCGGAGTACCGCACTTTTATGAAGCAGCTTACATTCAGGATTTTTACAGCAACACTGGTTTTGGCCGGAAGCTTTTCCGCATGGGCCCAGACCTGCCAGAGCAAGGACGAAATCCCTGAGCCTACGCGCAAGGCCATTGAGACCGCGGCGCAACAGGCTTTCGATCAAACGGCCAACGGCAACATGCAAGGGCTCCAGGCCAGCTCAATTCCTTCACTGCAATCGAATTTTGCCGGCATCACCGGCGCGGTGAACGACAACAAAGACGCGTTTACCGGCGCAAAGCCGCAGCTCCGCAACCTCTACTTTCTGGATACCGGCACGAATCCCGGGCCGGACGGCACTTTTTATTGCGGCGTGTTTGGCGCTAATGGCATGAATCCTAATACGGCTGAGTTTGATCTGGCCGGAATCCCAGTGGGTAAATATGCCATCACTATTCAGGATTTCATCGGCTACAAAGGGCCTTACGTTCTTTCCATCATATTTCAGGACCTTGGCGGCTGGAAGATCGCCGGGTACCAGATCCGTCCCGGCTCGGCCGCTGGGCATGACGGTCTGTGGTACCTGCTGCAGGCGCGCGATTACAAGAGCAAAGGCCAGACACACAACGCCTGGTTCTATTATCTGAATTCCTACGACCTTTTGCAGCCCGCCACGTATATGAACACAAAGATGCTCAACAAGATTACCGATGAAACCAACAGCATCCAGCCGAAAGATATTCCGGTGGGCGGAAAACCGGTGGCGTTTACCGCCGGCGGCAAAACCTACAACATTACTGAGATGAATTTCTTCCGCAATGATAAGAACTTTGATCTCACCATAAAATATTCCGTCCCAAGCACCGCGGATTTCAATGCCACTCAGGCCGATGCACGCAACCTGGCAAATGCCATGATCGCCCAATATCCGGAATTGAAAGACGGATTCAACAACATTTGGGTACATGCGGTGGATCCGAACGGCGGAGACGTGGTGGGACTGGTAAAAATTAAATAGATTTTTGATCGCGTGTTGGCCTGCGAAATCGACGCGCTACATCCATAACACGAATTTTCCGCCATTGGTGGTTATGATGGCCAGGTTCATCACCACCAGCATCAGGTCGTAATGCCAGCCATCTGTGCCGTGCTTGCCCCAGAAACCTGTTTTCCATACAAAAATCTTCTTCTGGATAGCGCCCAGCATTAGCAAAATCAATCCTGACGCGGCAAGTTGCGTCAGCACGCCAAACATTACGCCCATCGCTCCGGCAAGCTCTGCCGCGCCAAGAAAAGCGGTGAATCCCTTGCTCATGCCGATGCTCTTGCTGCGGCCTTCCGGATCTTTCAAGTGGCTCCAGCCGCTGCTGGCGAATATGGCCCCAACCATCAGGCGCAGCAGTAAAATGGCAAAATTTTGAAACGCGGCAAGTTGAGGAAACATAACGCTATTCTCCCCTGGCTTCATGATTTCACAGCGAACAAGAATCTAATCCGCAGTTCGGAAACGGGCTCCACACTTCACTCAGTTTTACAAAATAGCCCAACTCTTTACCAACTGTTTACGCTTTTCTGGCAAACATATGGGCCACTAAAGACAATCCAATGTATTACTCACAGTTATTGGAACTAGGGGAAGAAAGAGATTCTCACATGGGTAAGTTGGCGGTGTTGATGGCAAGTCTGCTAATCATTGCAAATGGCTGCGTAATATCGCCGCGCCGTAGCGTCTCATCCAGTGGCGGCGGCAGCAACTCAGAGTTTAGTGTGTCCGCCAATCCTACCTCCCAGGTAATCACCGCGGGCGGCTCTGTCACTTACGCCATCACCGTTTCCGCCGTGAATGGTTTTACCGGAACCGTGTCGCTGAACGCCGCTGCTTCCAATTCAAACATTATTGCCAGCTTTGATAATATGACCATCACCGGAGGGTCTGGCTCCGCAAATCTAACGGTCTCCACCACCAATGGCGCTTCATCTGGCAATGTCACGATCACGATCACGGCTTCAGACACGGCAAACAATATCTCCCAAAATGTTGTGGTGACTGCTGCGGTTCAGGGCGCGGCTGCAACCGCGGGCGCACTCATGTCCTCCGCCGAAAGCGCTGTTGTTCGAGCTGGGTGCGTAAGCACGCCGCCAACCTCAATCGCTCAACGCGTGAGCTTTCCTGTGGCACCGACCGATGGCTTGAACGCGACCTTTTCCGTTACACCGTCTTCCTCGGCCATGGCCGCTGCTTTAGGTTTCTTTGCACCGGCTTCCAGCAAACAACCCACCTTGAGCAGCCTGATCGCCTTTACTCCCGGCGGTTTCATCCACGTTCGCAATGGCGATTCGTTCGTTTCATCCACTGTTCCTTACACTGCCGGTGAAACACTCCAGTTCCGACTGGTAGAGAACCTGCCGGCGGCCACCTATTCGCTATTCGTCACCCGGCCAGGTGCGGCTGAGATCGCCTTGGCCACCAATCTTCAGGTTCCTTCCAACCAGCGCGGAACAACAACGCTGGGCGGCTGGGGACAGCTAGTGACCGCTCCCGATAATGCGACGCTAAGTCTCTGCAATTTCTCGCTGCAATAGCCGTTTATCACCTGGCTGTTTGATATGAACTAGCTGCCGAGCTGCAAGAGATATTAGAGATCATCCTGCAAAGCGAGTTTGCAATTGCCAATTTTTCAATCATGGGCATTTCTTTGGCATCTCGTTCACAAACCCACTGCCTGTCTCCCTCAGCCAGGCACACCACGCCCGGCCTTTTCCACCTTTTATTGAAAACAAAGGTCGAACCGCCAATCGATCCTTGGGTGGCCCTTGCGCGACGCTTGGGTGGCCATTGGGCCACGCTTGGGCCACCCTATCCCAACCCCAATCGGCAGAGGGTCGCAAGATGGGTGCAATCTCTTGATTTCATCTAAAAGCTAATGGTTAAGAGCTAATGGCTTCTCTCACACCCTGAGGCGCTGCCGGAGTATAGCCGCTTTGATTCAGCGAATCAATTGCGAATCAGGACAATACTGCCGCGCGCCAACTGTCTCTTCTGCACGGTCGTCCGGCCACATCACTTAACGGAAAGGCGTACCGGGATGTTATAACTCTGATTTGCGCGGGCACATCCTTGAGCAGCGCACGAATAACGGAACAATGATCTTCGACCGCTACATAGGCATCGATTATTCTGGCGCTGAAGTACCCACATCCAGCCTTAAGGGTCTACGTATATACCAAGCTGACAGCCTCACGCATCCGCAGGAGGTCGCTCCTCCCAAAAGCGCCCGCTGGTATTGGACCCGCCGCGAGATCGCTGAATGGCTTGTGGCCAATCTCAATGCCGGCCCTCCTTCCATCGTCGGCATCGATCATGGATTCTCATTTCCGCTTCGCTATTTTCAAAAACATGGCCTGCCGCTTGACTGGCCTGCATTTCTGGATGATTTTCAGCAACACTGGCCTACCGACGACGATAATATGTACGTCGATTTCGTACGCGACGGCCTACATGGAAATGCAGCCGCCCGCTCAGGCGATTCGCGTTGGCGGAGGCTTACCGAAATGCACGCCCGCACGGCCAAATCAGTTTTTCACTTTGACGTTCCCGGCTCAGTGGCAAAATCCACACATGCGGGCATTCCCTGGCTGCGTTATTTGCGCCGGCATCTTGCTCGTCCCGTGCACTTCTGGCCCTTTGACGGATGGCAGGTTCCACCCAACACCTCGGTGATCGCCGAGGTTTACCCCGCCCTGTGGAGCAAGAGCTTCGCCTCGGAAGGGCGCACCACAGATCAACAAGATGCGTTCGCCATTGCTGAATGGCTGCGCCTGACCGATAGCGGGGGAACACTCTCAGACTTCCTTTATCCTGTCCTCGCGCCGGCCGACCGCGAGATTGCAAAAATCGAAGGGTGGATTCTCGGCATCGCACCCGCGCCGCCATGGGCCGATCTTAAGGCGTCCACGCGCATTCAATAAATATCAGTCCCCTCTACTTTCCCAAAAATTTTCCAATCTTCTCATTCAGAAACTTCAGGTCTTCTGGATTCGGCCCTGCACCCGCCGTATGTCCCCACAATGACGGAATCGGCGTGAGCGTCACCGTGCTCATCATCGCGGCCTCATAGCGTGCGTCACCGATGGGAAAATAGAGATCGGTTTCCGATGGCATATAAAGAAACGGCGTTTTAATCGAACGAAGCGCTTTCTCCACGTCGCCATTAAAGCCCGGAGTCGCGCCCACATCGTGCTTCTCCCACGTGCGGCATTGCAGGATTAGGTTATTGGCGTCGGCTCCCGGAATAAAGTTTGTGCGGAACTCGTGCAGCGTCTGTTCAAACGTGGTTCCCGGCGGCGACGAAGCT
>DASXJO010000272.1:0-2018 GCA_036497385.1 Candidatus Angelobacter sp.
TTTTCCATAATGGGGTGCTGTGACATGGTCTTATTTCCTCTTCAATTCAAGGACGTTCCTACGTCCGAAATTTCAAAACCTTTTTTTAGCCGCGAATCGCGCGAATGAATATTTTACCTGTCCTGCTGCTGATTCGCGATCTTTCGCGTTCATTCGCGGCCAGAATTCTTCTTGCCAATCTTTTTCTTGCCGATCATGTTTTCGCCGATCGAGCCCAAAAACCTTTTATCTTCCTCGCTGAGCGGCTGCCGCTCCAGCAAGTCGGGACGGTTGCGTAACGTCTTTTCCAGCGCTTTGCCCCTGCGCCACTTGCGTATCTGCTCATGGTTGCCGCCGATCAAAACTTCCGGCACCGCCATCCCACGAAACTCCGCTGGCCGCGTGTAATGCGGATAATCCAGCAACCCGCCTGATCCGCATGTGCTGTCCGGGCCATCGACACCGGCTTTTTGCACGGCACTAAAACTTTCCTGCCGAGCCGATGCCGCGTTTCCCAGTGCTCCCGGCACCAGCCGCGTGATGGTATCAATCATCACTGCTGCGCCCAGTTCACCGCCGCTCAGAACGTAGTCGCCGATGGAAATTTCCTGGTCAGCCAGGCTCTCGGCCACTCGTTCATCCACGCCTTCATAGCGGCCGCAGATCAAAACAATCCGCTCCAGCGAGGCCATCTCTTCCGCCACTGCCTGGGTGAACATCCGGCCCTGTGGCGAAAGCAGCACCACAGTTTCTTTCGCTTCGCCCGCCAGCCGCTGCTCGCGCGGCACCAACTTCAGTGACTCCACGCAATCGAACAGCGGTTCCGGCTTTAACACCATGCCTTCACCGCCGCCAAACGGACGGTCATCCACCGTCTTATGCCGGTCCGTGGTAAAGGCCCGCAGGTCATGAATCCTTATTTCAATGAACGAGGCTTCGCGCGCCCTGCGCACAATGCCGTAATCCAGCGGCCCGCTAAAAAAGTCCGGAAAAATAGTTACGATCTCGAACTTCATTTGTGCGGACCTGATCAAGATTTCTTATGCTGCCGCTGCTTTTCTTCCTGGTTCAGCGGCGCATCCAGCTCAAGCAGTCCTTCCGGAAGTTTCATCTCCAGGCGCTTCTGCTCCAGCGCAATCTTTTCAATATAAGCGGCGGCAAACGGGACCAGATATTCCTTTTCGCCCACAATCACCAACAGCGGCGCTTCTCCGCTGCCAAACTGCACATCTTTAATCTGGCCAATCTCCTTGCCAGAATCCAGCACAATGCAGCCAATCAGATCGCTTACGTAAAACTCATCACTGCCCAATACAGCGCGTTCGCTGCGCGGAATCTGGATCTCGCTTCCCACCAGCATTTCCGCATCGCTGATGGAATCCACGCCGGCAAACTTGAGCACCACCATGCCTTTGTGGAACCAGTGCTCGTCCAGGTCCAGCTTTCGCCGATTCGGTTCAGCCGCGCCGCTTTGCTTTGTGCTGTCGCCAAGCGCAAAAAGCTTTTTGCGGGTTTCAAACAGCTCAGGGAAATCTGTGAGCAAGGTTGCGGCAACTTCGCCGTGGCGTCCCTGCGTTTTGGCCACCCGGGCAATCGTGACGAACTCAGCTTCCTCGGTCATCCGCGCTGCCGGGCCACAATCAAGGGCAGAAAAGATCAACTATTCCGCCGGGCCAGTTTCCTCGTCATCATCATCTTCTTCGTCTTCAATGATTTCCAGTATGTAGCGTTTCTTATATTTCATGCTGGCCGCGCCCAACAGCGTGCGGATTGATTTGGCCGTGCGTCCCTGCCGGCCGATGACCTTGCCCAGGTCGGTTGCGGCCACGCGCAGTTCCAGGATGGTGGCATCGCCATCTTCAACCGGGGTCACCTGAACTTGTTCTGGAGCGTCTACCAGAGCCTGAGCAATCTGCTCCACGAGCATACGCATATCGCCGCCCGTTTCCGTCATGAGGGAGTCCTTCACCTAGCTAAGCTTGGGGCCCAAAATCTCTCTGACCACTTCCCGGAAAAGAACCGACTCCTTGCTTCCCTGC
>DASXJO010000273.1:0-1746 GCA_036497385.1 Candidatus Angelobacter sp.
GTCGTCACCCACGATGACCCAGGAGCGTGTAATCGGATCTTTACGCAATTCCATGCTACTTCTAGGAAAACAGAGGTTGGCAAGCGCGGTCAATAGACGATTTCCATATTGACCAAAATCGATCTGTGCGTGTTAATAAGACTGTGAGCCACAACGTGATGACAATGACCGATAAACAACTTGTGCTGGCGCTCAAAGCTGTGGCCGATCCCGCCCGGGTAAAAATACTTCGGCTTTTGAAGCAGAAGGGCCAGTGCTCCATTGGAAAGGGCGTGGGCATGTGCGCCTGCGACGTGCAGGACCACGTAACGCTCTCACAGCCAACAATCTCACACCACATGTCAATCCTGCGAAAAGCTGGCCTGGTGCAGGCGGAGAAACACGGTTTGTGGATGTGGTACCGGAGAAACGAGAAGTCGATCAAAGAGTTGGCTCATGCCGTGAGTGCTGAGCTTTAGATCGCTCTAACCACAAACGATGAGAAGAGATTGTTTCTGAAATCTCGAGCGCAGCGAGAGATCCCTGCTGGGAGTCATTCCTTGTTTGTAGTCACTTCAAGAGCATCGAAGGGAACAGGGATCCCTCACCTGCAAAAAACGCAGGTTCGGGATTTCAGATAAAAATTCCTCGTGCCCTGTGTGTTAAGGTCTTGTTACCGCACAACCGATGCAAACATTGGCGATTGAATTAGCTGCTGGAAGTTTTTGTCGTCGGCCTTGAACTTCACCACAAGCTTATTGGTATCGCTGTCGACCGTGGTGCCGTCGATCGCCGCTTTCTCCGTGGGGCTGGCGTCCATCTTTTTGAAAAGAATGCCGGCCTTTAGCACGGACGAAAGAGTTGAGGCGGTCACGTTGTCAGAGGTTAGGACGTTCATATTGAACTCAACGCCATGGTCAAAGTCGATGGTGTAGCGCGAGCCCAAGAGCTTTTTCTTCATGGTGTCAAATTCGCCGAGTTCAGCGGCGCTGCCCAGCGCGGATTTCAACATGGTCTCAGTCCCGGCGGAATCCAGCACGCTCCAGACCGTCCCGGCTTCAACGTTCGGAATCAGATCCGTGATGTCGCGATTGGCATTCAGGCTCTGGCTGGAATTGTCGCGAGCATCGAGCGCGGCCTTTACGGCAGCAATGTCGCCAAATAACATGGTCCAGTCATCCAGAAAGGTCATCTGCATCCCGCCCGCCATGGGATAAATCATGGAACCGTTCTTCTTTGTGCCTTTGATTTTCTGGTTGGTGATCTTCAGCATCAGCTTTTTGCGCGGGAACTGGCCCTGCGCAATGCCGATCATCTGCAAGCCCTGGTCTTTCAACCGGAAAGATGCCAGCGTGATCTGGTCAATGTCCTTGTCGGGATTTACGCCGATATCTTTCAGCGCATCTTCAAACTGCTTCATGTTCGGCGGAAGCAGCTTGGCCTTCATGTCCATGGCCGTGTCAGAGTTTTTCATGCGCCGGTAATCGACGTTGATGATCTGCTGCACCTCAATGGGGATCACCGTTCGCGCGGCCGTACCAAGTGAAGCAGCAAAGGCAGTAAGTCCGCTGGACAAGAAAGCCAGCACGGTAACAAGAATGCGTTTCATAGTCATATTTTAGTCCGGTTTTGTTTAATCTGATGCGTTCAGGTGCAGCTCAGGATGCTATTTCCCATTACTTAAGGTATTCACCTCTGGAGCTCCACTACTCTTGAACGTATCTCGTCGGCAAAATCGGCGTCTTTTAATGACCCCAGGTTGATTTC
>DASXJO010000274.1:0-8578 GCA_036497385.1 Candidatus Angelobacter sp.
ATGAGCCCGTTATCGGGACGCATAAAAATTCCCGCCGCGCTCCATAGCCCTGCGATGGCCCACAATTTGGCGGCAGGCGCGTCCTGCTCCAGTGCTTTCAATCCGCGTACTCCGTAATAAAGCGCATGCGCTACACAGAAAACGGCCAGCGATTCAGAAAGCGGAGCAGCAGCGTAACTCGCGGTGAAAGGGCACAATGCAGCTAAAAGATAAGCGGCTTTGGCCGCGCGGGTATTCGTCAATTCCAGTGCCAACCCCGCGATCACCAGGCAGGTATTGGTATCGATGAGTGCCTGCGCAATCATTACCGCCGTGTAGTGTTCCCGGCCAAAGACTGCGAACATCGCCGCCAGAAATCCCGGGTATCCGGGCAACCGAATTAGCGTCGGGCGGACTGCGCCATCATCTGTTATGCCAAAAATCCCATGGTCTAACCAGTTCTTGGCGATGTCGCCATATATCCATGTGTCGCCGGCGACGTGGGGATAGCGGAAGACAAAGAAGAGCCGCAATGCCAGGCCGGCCACGGTCAGCAGCAGAAAGAAGAGCCAGTTCCGCCGCACCAGTTCAATAAGCTTTGCCATGAGAAAGAATGCCCTAGTGTAAAGGCGCATTCTCGGTCATACAACTGTGTAGGTACACAAGTGCAATGCCCGATTGACCTGCTTCCCCCCGCCGCTTACGATGGTTAGTAACAATCCAGCAATGGCAAAATCCATCTTTTATGATCCTGACCGGAAGCGCTGGGGACGGCTGCGCATCCTGCTAAGCGTGCTTGGCGCAATCGTCGGCAGCCTGGTGCTGTTTTTCATCATCACGGTCTTTGTTCAGGCAGATCCGCTGCCGCACGTGTTGATGCCGGAGCAAAAGCGGAATCTTCGCGCCTTGAAGGAGCGCGAACACCGCAAGCGCCCCAGCACAAAAAACACACACCGCAAAACCAAGTCCTCACCTTCGCAAGTAGTGCTAAACACAGATGAAGGCATCCGCGCGGCTTATTACGTCACCTGGGATGCCGCCAGCTTTGTTTCACTCAAGGAATACTATCCGCAAATCGATATTCTTTTTCCAGAATGGCTGCACGTGCTCACGCCGGACGGTCATTTGCAGGGCTTTGACAGCGTTAATCATCCCTTTCAGGTGGTTGAAAACGGAATCGTGCATTCGACCGACGACCGCGTAATGCCTTTCCTGCGGGCTGAAAAAGCTGAAATGGAAGTCTTTCCGCTCATCAACAATTTTGAAACAGTGAGCAAACAGTGGCTGCCGACCATCGGCGATTTTCTGATGGATCCCGCGGCGCGGCAGACTTTCCGTAAGCAGCTTCTGCTCTATCTGGCCAGTGATCGGTTCAAGGGCGCAGCTATCGATTTTGAGGAAATTCCACTAAAAGCTCAGCCCGGCTTTCTTGCGCTGATACAGGAACTGGGGCGTGATCTGCATGCGCGCGGCCTCAGGCTTTACGTCAACGTGCCGGTAGCCGACAAAGACTATGACTACCCGGCGCTTGCCGCCGCTGCCGATGGCCTGGTGATCATGAATTATGACCAGCATCAGGTTACCAGCACTCCCGGGCCTGTCGCCTCGCAGGATTGGTTTACTGCCAACCTCAAGCAGGCGGTAAAAGATATTCCCAAAACCAAGGTCATCTGCGCCATCGGCAGTTATGGTTATGACTGGAAGCTTTCTGGCCGGAAAAAACGCATAACAAATGTGGATACCAACAACGTGCAGGAATCATGGCTGCACGCGCGTGAATCCAGTGCAGAGATTGAGCTTGATCCCGATGCTCTCAACCCCCATTACGCCTACATGGAAGATGGCGGCCAGGAGCACCAGGTCTGGTTTTTGGATGCTGTTACGGCGCTGAACCAGATGCGCTCAGCGCGCGATCTGGGCATCCGTACGTTTGCGCTATGGCGGCTGGGATCAGAAGATCGGTCGCTCTGGAAGATATGGGACAACCCCACGGAAGCCGGCGCGGAGCAGAAAATATCAGTGGTCCCCTCGGGCGAAGACGTGGATCGCGAAGGTGATGGCGAAATCCTTTATATCCAGCACCAGCCCAGTCCCGGGCAGCGCCAGGTCACTCTTGATTCAGACAAGAAGTTCGTTATGTCGGAAAAGATGACGGTATTGCCGGAGCCTTACGAAGTTAAGGTTTATGGGTGGAAAGAAAAACAAGTGGCCCTTACTTTTGATGACGGGCCTGACCCCGTATACACGCCAAAGATTCTCGACATCCTGAAGCGCGAGAACGCCACGGCCACATTTTTTCTGATTGGCCTGCAAACACAAAAGTTTCCCGCGCTTGCCAAACGCATTTATGACGAAGGCCATGCCATTGGCAATCACACCTTCACGCACCCGGATATCAGCGACGTCTCTCAGTGGTACATGAAGCGCGTGGAGCTGCAGCTCACGGAAAAATTATTCGCCAGCAAGATCGGCGTGAAGCCGCTGTATTTCCGCCCACCGTATTCGATTGATCAAGATCCTGACATCGCTGACCAGGTGCGTCCTCTGGAACTTGTCCAGAGCGAAGGCTACATCACCGTTGGTTCAAAGATCGATCCCAATGACTGGAAAAAAGGGCAGAGCGCGGCAGAGATCGTTGCTGAGGTCATGGATCAGGCGCAGAACTCGGCAACGAAGGGCTGCGAGACCCGCGGCCCGATCTATTGCGGGAATATCATCTTGCTGCATGATGGCGGCGGAGATCGCGAAGCTACCGTTCAGGCCCTGCCCGCGGTGATTGAAGGATTGAGGGCGCGCGGCTTCAAGATAGTGAGCGTGGAAACGCTATTGAACAAGACGCGCGCTGAGGTCATGCCGCAGTTGCCTCCCAATGAAGTATTGAGCGCACGGCTGGATGGCTATGTCTTTCTGCTGGGACAGGGGCTGGCCCAGTTCATTGTTTTGGTCTTCTTCATTGGTGACGTACTGATGAGCGCACGCCTCCTCGGCATTGGCGCGCTGGCGACATTTGATCGCCTGCGGACACCTCCGCCGGTGGGCGGCCCGGACTACAAACCAAAAGTTACCGTCATCATTCCGGCATTCAATGAAGAGAAGGTAATTGAGAACACTGTGCGATCCGCGCTGGCCTCAGACTATCCCAACCTGCGGACAATCGTGGTGGACGACGGATCGAAAGACGCCACGTCTGCGGTGGTGCGGGAAAAATTCGCCAAAGAAATTGCCGACGGCCGCGTCTTGTTGCTCACCAAAACCAACGCCGGAAAAGCGGAAGCGCTCAATCATGCCCTGAAATACACGCAGGATGAAATTTACGTCGGCATCGATGCCGATACCGTGATTGCTCCCAATGCTATTTCCATTCTTGTCCCGCACTTTGCTGATCCCAAGATAGCGGCGGTTGCGGGCAACGCCAAAGTTGGCAATCGCGTGAACCTGTGGACACGCTGGCAGGCGCTGGAATATATCACCAGCCAGAATTTTGAGCGTCGTGCGCTCAACGTGTTTGGCGCCGTGAGCGTTGTTCCCGGAGCCATTGGCGCGTGGCGCGTGTCTGCCGTGCGCGAGGCCGGCGGCTACCACACTGATACGGTGGCCGAAGACGCCGATTTGACCATGTCTTTGCTGGAGAACCGCTGGCGCGTAGTGAATGAAGATCGCGCCCTGGCGTTTACTGAAGCGCCGACGAATGCAAGCGGCCTGATGCGCCAGCGTTTCCGCTGGTCCTTCGGAATTCTTCAAGCCGTATGGAAGCATGGCGCTGCCATTCGCCGCCGCAGCCGGCTGGGCTGGATTGCCCTGCCCAACATCATTATTTTCCAGATCATGCTGCCGCTGGTGTCGCCCTTTATCGACATCATGTTTTTGTTTGGCATGTTGGAGTATGCGGCCGCGCGTTACTTCCATCCGGAAAGCACCGACGCAAGCAGCTTTGAGCGTCTGGCTTTTTATTTCGCTATTTTCCTGGCCATTGATTTCGTTGCGTCGGCGCTGGCGTTCCTGCTGGAGCGCCGCGTGGAAGGCACGGGAGAAGACGCGCAGCTGCTGCTGCACTTGTGGCTACAGAGATTTTCTTATCGCCAGCTTTTTTCCGCCGTCTTGGCAAAGACGGTAAAGCGCGCCATCGACGGCAAGCCTTTTGCCTGGGACAAGTTGGAGCGTACCGCCGCGGTGACAAAGAATCGCCTCCCAGCAACGTCTACTCCTGGCCCCCAATAATCTTCAGCAAATCCGATTACTGTCCTCCGGCCTGCGGCTTGATGATTTCATCCAGAATGTTTGGCTGCCCGTCCTCACGGACCAGGTGCGGGTAGCGCTCGCCTTCGTGATAATTCACTTCGTAGATGTTGTAATACTCCCCGTTCTCGGCTAACAGAGCCAGCGGATGTTGATTATTGACTGAGCCGCGTAAGGCCGCACGAACCACGTCTTTTGACCACTTGCGGCCATTCACGGCGATCAGTTTCATTCCCGGTCCAAGGCCGGCAGCATAGGCAGGCGATCCCGGAATCACATCGCGCACATCACCTTCCTTGGTGGCAATCAAGCCAAGTGAAAAACTCAGGTCAATGGATTCGCTGCTTTTTTCTTGCGCTTCCATCGTCGTATTCTTCTGCGCGGTATAGACCAGCTTCCATCCGCCATTCGTGATCCCACCCAGCGGCGCGTGAGGCGATTTGGAGTCCAGACGGTCGCGCAGCAGCTTGGCCCAGTCGTTCGGCACAACCTGGTTGAGCGCAGCGACAAGATCTTCAAATTTGTACGGGACCACTGTAGGCGGGCCGCTCTGGCCTCCATAAAAAAGATGACAAAAATCATTCAAGGACTTTTTGCCGTTGCTCTTCTGCCGCAGAATTGAATCCACTTCCAGCCAGATCAGGTAGCCTTCAGGATAGTAGTCGGAGGTGCGACGCCAGTTGGTCCACTCCGGAGGTGCGGCAAAAAGAGTCTGCACGCTAATGGCGGTATCCTGCAGCGGACGCCAGGTTCGGCCCGCGCGATGGTCAAGCACGGCTGCTGTATAGGCCAGGTTCTCGCGAAACTGGTCAGGCGAACGCAGGCCGGTACGCGCCGCGAGGAGGTTGCCCAGATAGTCGGTCAGCCCTTCATAGACCCAGAGTAAGTCTCCGTGCATCGGCTCCTGGTAGTTAGGCGTGACCAGTCCCGCCGGACGCTTGTACTTGCCATTCCAGGAATGAACAAACTCATGCGGGAGAAGGTCCGCTTCCAGATCATGCACGCCGGCATCACTGAACACTTCTTCATCCGTTCCATTGTCACTGGATTCGTGATGCTCAAGACCGTGGTGCGCCGTCTGGTCGCCCAGCGTGAGCAGAAACGTGTATTTCGAGTAATGGCGCGCGCCGAAAAGTTTGCCGGTTTCCGCCACCAGTTGCTTGAGGCTGGCGACGTCTTTATCGGTAATCTGGATTGCTTCGTCACTCTCACCCACCATGTCAATCACATGGGTAAGCGACTCGCCAGCAGGAGTGATTTGCACCTGCCTGTAGATTGAACCCGCGATTAGCGGTGAGTCGACGAGTCGCGTGAGCGAGACGGTCTGGAATTCCACTGAACTTCCATTCTGCCGCGTGGGTGTGAGCGCCGTGCCAAACTTCCAGCCTTCCGGCAAGCGCACTGAAGCCGCCACCTGCACCGAATCCGTGGTAGCCCCTTTGGGATACAGCACAACTTGATTCCAGAGCAAGTCCAGCACCTTGCTGGACGCGAGGGAACTCTTGCCGTTGTACGTAATCGTGTCATACGAAGCCTGGAGCTCCGTTACTCCTGCGGGAATCTGCAGGTGGAAGGCATACATGTCTTCGAGATCGCGCTGCCATTCCAGTTCCTTGCCTCCGGCTTTGAAATGAAGTCCGGTAAAATTCTGGATCGGACCAGTCGGCCGGTGGTTCCCCGGAATCCACTTGGGGTAAACAATCGTGACCGGTCCGGGAGCTACAGGAATGGTGACCGTGGCATGCAGGATGTTGCGCGGCGCGTCAGTAGCATCAACATTCAAGTGTTCGTTGACGCTGGTTTGTCCGGACGCCAAAAGGCTCCAGAGAAGAACCGCAACCGCCAGCTTGCATGGGTGAACAATCATGATTGCTCCTGTGAGATATAGAGAACGGCTGAAATCGAGAACAGAAAACCCGATATGTTACCTTTTTGCTGAGGCAGTTGGCGAGGCAATTTAAATTTACCATGTCATATTTCAGGCTCGGAGCGGCGCACTCAGCTCAACGACAGGAGATCACTTTTGCCGACACACATTGATAAGCCGGCCCGTATTCAGGCAGCGGGCAATATGCCCAAGATCATTGACGAATTTTTTGGCCGGATAAATTCCAAGACCGAGCGGCTCAGCATTGCGCATATGCGCAGTCCCGCTGGGTGGCAAGAGCCTGGGCAGACGCCAGAATTTGAGGAATACACCATTGTGATTCGGGGCAAGCTGCGGGTGCAATACAAAGATGGATCATTCGACGTTTCTGCCGGGCAAGCCGTAGTGGCTCATCCCGGTGAATGGATCCAGTATTCAACTCCGGATGAGGCCACGGAATACATTGCCATATGCCTTCCGGCATTTTCTCCGCAGGCTGTCCATCGCGACGACGTGCCATAAAAAAGGCGGCTCCTATGTAGGAACCGCCTGGCTTTGTTTCTTGATTCCAGGTTGGATAGCCTGGAGTTCTAAATCAGTTATTTAGGGTTGCTCATGGTGTCGGGCTTTGATTTGTCAGACTTGTCCGGCATGTTAGCAGAGGCAACTTTCAGGTGGTTCTTTACTTTCAGGCCGCCTGAATTTTCTTTCGCGATGCGCTCAGCAGCGTCTTTTGCGTCTTTGCTGGGAACGGTTCCGGTCAGGTCGACCGACTTGCCGTTCTTCACATCGACTGTCACATTAGCGCTAGCCAGGCTGGGATCCTTCTGGATCGCGGATTGGATGGTGCTCTGGACGTCGCCATTGGCGGCGGCAGGAGCAGCGTCGCTCTGCGGCATTTTGTTCTGATCAGAACTCTGCGTGTCAGACTTCTTCTGATCAGTATTGGGCAGCTGTTCCGGCGAGTTCGCAGGGTTCTTGCCCTGGTCAGGAGCCGTGGTAGATGGCTGCTGGTCTGGCATAGACGATGGCTGCGAGGTTGAGCTCGGCGCTGTGCTTGGAGCTGTGCTCGGCGAAGCCGGCGTGCTTTGCGCGATTGCGAAACCGCTACCCAGTGCTACGATCAATGCAAGCTTATTGAAATTTCTCACTAGTGTCCTCCGTTTTCCGTTTTCTGATTCGGGCCCCTCGGCAACAGATACGCGTATACCAAGGATGAGCGACGAAGCTCGCGTAATCGGGGCCATTTTGGCTGCTACAGTTTGAATTAGATGCTTCCCTCTAGCGCGAGTTGGCCCCCGAGAGAAGAATCGAGAGCTGCTGAATAGGGCCGGCACGGAAAGAATTTCTTTATATATAAAGGTAGCTGTCGCTCGGCGGAGCAGGGACGAAGTGAATTGCTGCTTATCAGCCTCATCACCTGATATTATCGCCCGTGAATTCTCTACGCTCTCCTGTCGGCCTTAAAGTTTAGCGCTGGGGTTGGAAATTGGTTTTCGGAGGGGTTGCAAATGGAGGGGTTGCAAATGAAGAGATTGTTTCTTGCAAAAATCATACTGCTCGCGTGCTTCCTGGGTCTAAGCACTTCAACCGCCTTGGCACAGAAAGCGCCGGAAGGAATATGGGAGGGCTACGACGGCGAGTGGAAACACGTCACCAGCCAACTCATCGCGCTGGCTGAAGCAACGCCGGAAGACAAGTTCGCGTGGCGGCCAGCAAAGGGAGTTCGTTCTACCAGTGAAGTGTACATGCACATTGCTATAGCCAACTTCTACTTACTCAGCATTACCGGCCCGAAAATGCCTGAAGGAATTACAACGCAAACGGAAAAGGCCGCGACTTCCAAGGCGGAGGTCATCAAGTGGCTGAAGCGGTCGTTGGAGGCAATACGGGCCGCGCACGCTTCAATCACGCCAGCCGATCTGCAGCGCAAAGTACATATCGAGGACCGTGACGCAACCGTCGACGGAATGTACCTGCGCATCATTGTTCATGCAAATGAGCACATGGGACAACTGGTGGCGTACGCGCGCATGACCGGCGTTGTGCCGCCGTGGTCGCAATAAAAACAAAGCTGCTAGCAATCGCGCATGCGTTCAGGTGGAAAGGCGATGATGCCAACTTCAAGCATAGCCGCTCTTTTTCCCGTCATTCAAAGGATCGTGAAACCCGCGGGATATAAGCTTTTCTAAAGGCTCAAGCAGCACGAAAATCCTCTGCTGTCGCCCGGTAGTTACTCCAGTACCCAAATTCTTATTTTCAGAACAGAAGCTAAAAATGCTGCCGCAGGGCGGCCCTTGTGCTATGTTCTTTACAGAAGACAACAATCCTCGTTGCCACAGACCATTTGAAACCGGGTAGTCATCAGGTGATTGCGCGCCATGATTTTAAAAGCTGCTGAAGATTTCAAAAAACGCACGTTAAGCGCACTGCCCTCGCTATTGGAAAAAGTGGCCTATATCTGCTCGCTGCAAAGCGGCAGCGGAGGCTACATGC
>DASXJO010000275.1:0-14520 GCA_036497385.1 Candidatus Angelobacter sp.
CTCTCCAGTGTTTTTGCCGGTCTGGCACTGCTTTTGGCCGCGATTGGGCTGTACGGAGTTCTTTCATACTCAGTTGCCGGACGCACCCGCGAAATTGGCGTGCGAATGGCCCTGGGCGCGCAGCGCGGCAGTGTGCTGAAAATGATTTTGCAGGAAGCCGGAATACTCGTGCTGGTGGGAGTAGTGATCGGAATTCCGTCTGCGATATTGGCAAGCCGGCTTTTTTCGTCAATGCTGTTTGGGCTTAAAGGCACCGATCCGGTTTCCATGCTGTTGGTTGTCGCAGTGCTTCTGGCCATCACGCTGCTGGCCAGCTACATCCCGGCACGCCGGGCAACGAAAGTGGATCCCATGATCGCGCTGCGCTATGAATAAGCGCTATTGTCCTGATTGGACGAGCGGATTTGCGGTCGTGAGAAAATAAGGGAAGAGCTTTTCCACGGGTCACTATTCCACGGTTCGATAAAGGACACATGATTCAACTTCGCAACGTTGAAAAAACCATTAAGAGCCCGGCGGGCATGGTGTGGCTGCTGCGCCGCATCAATATAGATATACGAGAAGGCGAGTTTGTGACCATCATGGGGCCTTCCGGCGCGGGCAAGACCACGCTCTTGAGCATAGTTGGCATGCTGGACGACGGCTGGGCCGGCGAATACGTTTTCGCCGAGCAACCGGTGCACAAGCTGGATCGCAAGAAGCGCGCGGAACTAAACCGCAAGTTTGTGGGCTTTGTGTTCCAGAGTTATCATCTGCTGGACAACCTGACAGTGCAGGAAAATATTGATGTCCCGCTTTCTTATCGCGATATTCCGCGGGCGCAGCGTGCTTCGATGGTGGCGGATATCCTGGATCGCTTCCAGATCGTGGGCAAGAAGGACCTTTATCCCAGCCAGCTTTCTGGCGGCCAGCAACAGTTGGTTGGCGTGGCGCGCGCGGTGGCGGGAAATCCCAAACTGATCCTGGCCGATGAGCCGACCGGCAACCTACATTCCGGACAGGCCAAAGAGATTATGGAGCTGTTCAGAAAGTTGAACCAGCAGGGAACTACCATTATTCAGGTCACGCATTCGGAAGCGAACGCGGCGTTTGGCAATCGCATTATCCAACTAAAAGATGGGTGGATTGTGGAAGATTCCGCGGTTGTCCCGAACAGCACCGCGACGGCCTAGGAAAAGCAGGAGAGGTTTGGTGTCAACTAAAGCGCAGGAATTCGTGAGCAGCACAGCGACTAGATCTGAGCCGGTGAGGATTTTGATTGCCGACGATCAGGCGGACGTCCGCGAAGCGCTGCGTTTGTTGCTGAAAGCTGAAGGATTTTCGACGGAGACGGTCAACAGTCCTGCGTCGGCGCTGGAAGCGGTGCAGAGCAACGAATTCGACATCATGCTGATGGACCTGAATTATCAAAGGGATACCACCTCCGGACAGGAAGGCATTGATCTGCTCTCCAAGGTGCAACAGGCGGATAGCAAACTTCCAATCGTAGTGATGACGGCCTGGGGCAGCGTGGAACTGGCGGTCGAAGCCATGCGGCGCGGCGCGCGCGACTTTATCCAGAAGCCCTGGGACAACCATCGTTTGCTGAGCATTATTCGCACGCAGGTGGATTTGTATCGCATCATGCGGCGCGCGGAACGGCTGGAAGCAGAAAACAGTTTGCTGCGCGCGCAGAACCGTCCGGTATTCATAGCGGAATCGAAAGCGATGGAACCGCTGCTTACGCTAC
Source organism: Candidatus Angelobacter sp. (assembly GCA_036497385.1). GTDB lineage: Bacteria > Acidobacteriota > Terriglobia > Terriglobales > Acidobacteriaceae > Angelobacter. The sequence goes on from DASXJO010000275.1 coordinate 1,730, forward strand.
TGAGCCGCATTGGCCCCAGCGATGCCAACGTGCTGATTACCGGCGAGCATGGCACTGGCAAAGAAGTTGTGGCGCAGACGCTGCATGCGCTTTCATCGCGCAGCGGACGGCCCATGATTACCGTGAACACCGGCGGCCTGCCGGAAGGGACGTTCGAAAGCGAGTTGTTTGGCCACGTGAAAGGCGCGTTTACTGACGCGCGCGCGGACCGAGTCGGACGCTTTGAATTGGCGGGCCGCGGGACCCTGTTTTTAGACGAAATCGCCAATGTCCCGATGAAGCAGCAAGCCAAGCTTTTGCGGGTGCTGGAAACCGGCGACATGGAGCGTGTTGGTTCGTCGAAGACGCATAAAGTCGATGTGCGCGTGATTTCCGCCACCAATGCCGACCTGAAACTGGAAAGCGCTGAAGGCCGCTTCCGTCCGGATTTGCTTTTCCGTCTCAACACGGTTGAACTGCCTATCCCGCCGCTGCGCGAACGTAAAGAAGATATTCCGCTGCTGGCCGCGCATTTCCTCAAACTGTATGCGCAGCGATATCGCAAGCCGGTGAAGGGATTTGACCCTTCAGCACTGCAGAAGATGCTGGACCATCCTTGGCCAGGAAACGTGAGGGAGCTCGATCACGCTACGGAACGAGCTGTTTTAATGAGCACCAGTGATCACATTCAGTCCGGCGATCTTGGCCTTGAGACCGACAAGGCAGCTTCCAGCCGCATTGAAGACCTGAGCCTGGAAGAAGTTGAGAACCTGCTGATCAAGAAAGCCCTGGCGCGCCATTCAGGTAATATCAGCCATGCGGCGGACGCGCTCGGTTTGAGCCGTAGCGCGCTCTATCGTCGCATGCAAAAGTATGGCGTCTGATCCGAAGTTTCAAAAACTCGCCCGCTTCGCCGTGAAGCCCAACACCCGGATCAAGCTGAATTTTGACACTCGCATCCTCTTGATGACCCTGCTCATCAGCTTGCCTGGCGCAATTGTCGCCGAACTTTTTCTCTGGCTCGGCAATCATTCGCTCGAACTCAAATGGACCGTCACGCTGTTTATTGTGGTGGCGTGGATGATCGGCAGCTCGATGCTCCACGGCCAGGTCATCCGCCCGATGCAAACGCTTTCAAACATGGTGGCCGCCATCCGCGAAGAAGACTTCTCTTTCCGACTGCGCGGCGGCGGACGCGAAGACTCTCTCGCGGACCTGATCTACGAAATCAACTCATTGGCTATGCGGCTGCAACAGCAAAAAGTAAGCGCGCTTGAGGCCACAGCGCTGCTCAAAAAAGTCATGATGGAGATCGACGTCGCGGTCTTCACCTTCGATCAGCAACAGCGCCTCCGCATCGTCAACCGCGCCGGCGAGCAGCTCATGGGACGCATCGCTCCACGCATGCTCGGCCTCACCGCGGAAGAGCTCGGACTAAAAGAATTTCTGCAATCGCCCGGCCCGCAGACTTTGCAGATGACCTTCCCCGGCAAGTACGGACGCTGGGCAATCAGCCACACTGAATTCCGCGAGAACGGCGTGCCGCACCAACTGCTCATCATCTCCGATCTCAGCCGCGCCCTGCGTGAAGAAGAGCGCCAGGCGTGGCAGCGCCTCATCCGAGTGCTGGGCCATGAGCTCAACAATTCGCTGGCGCCAATCAAGTCCATTGCCGGCACTCTGGGTTCGCTCACCGCGCGCGCCGCCCTGCCAGAAGACGTTGCCCAGGACATGAACCAGGGCCTGCGCGTGATTGAAAATCGCGTTGAATCGCTCAATCGATTCATGCAGGCTTACACGCGCCTTGCGCGCATGCCTGCGCCCACTCGTTCCCGCATCGATATTGGCCCCCTCGTTCAGCGCGCCGCATCGCTTGAGCGCCGCCTGCCCGTCACCACGCTCAACGGCCCGCCCATCATTATTGAAGCCGACCCTGACCAGATTGAGCAAGTGCTGATCAATCTTATCCGCAACGCCGTCGACGCCTCGCTCGACCCCGCGCTCAAGCACCCCGGCACGGTTGAAGTGGGCTGGCGCACCAACGCGCGCAGCGTTGAAGTCTTCATCCGCGACCAGGGCCCCGGCCTGCTCAACAGTGACAATCTTTTCGTTCCATTCTTCACCACTAAGCACGGCGGCAGCGGCATCGGTCTGATCCTGAGCCGACAGATCGCAGAAGCCCACGGCGGTGTGCTGCAACTCGCCAACCGCGCTGATCGACAAGGCTGTGAAGCAGTGCTGGCGTTGCCGATCACGTATGACGGGACGGGCGGGTAGGGGTACCCCCTCGACTTCAATTAGCATTCCAAAGCACTTACACACTGCCGTCCCAGAGCATCCCAAAGAGCAGCAATTTCCGATCAGTGTTATCAGTGTCGATCAGTGGTCCCGATTGGTTCCCGATTTTGCTGTTCTCCGTGTCTCCGCGCCTCCGTGGTGAGATTTTGGTTTTCGGTTCAGGCCCGATTCCGGCGCTCCTTACCCTCCCCTCCCTGGGGTATCCCAGATTGGCGTAGACTTCAGCAATCTTGCCCCGATTGGCGCGGGGTTGAAAGCTTTTGGGGTTGATTTTTCTGGCTAAAGGCCAACGGCTAAGCGCTAAAAGCTGTTCTTTGAACACACTTGTCCCCGGGAATTAAGGGGCTGTTTTCAAACCGCATGAGGCCGCGGTAACTGTGGACCCAACGATGGCCCGCAGACTGCAGGGGTGCTGGCCTTTCCGGGTGTATCAAGGGTTTTTCCCGCCGATGCCGCTCTCGGTCTTTCAGCGCGGATTATCGGCAAAATAAATGCGGCAGTCAACAGGATTTTTGGCCAAGGTTTCAGCGCGAAACAGTACATATTGACAAAGCGCGACCCAGAAAACATTCACTTTTTTGGGTTCGATCTTCCCGCTTATGGCTGAATGCTGATTGCCAATTGCTGAATGCCAATCCAACGACCTGCCATCCCGAGCCGTAGCGCAAGACAAAATCATAACCCGCTAAAATCTTCGTCGCGTAGGCGAGGGAACTGCTCCGCTGCTCTCAACTGACACGTGAACCGCAAGACCTGCGGAGCCGATTCCTCGGGCCTCGCCGTCCAGCTCGCGCTCGGAATGGCAATTCTTGTTTTTAGAGTGTTCCCGCCAATACGGATTCTCGCCAGGGACACGTACCAGCTACCGCTTGCAATCGTCGGCCTTCGCGACATCGCCCACCCCAACGACATGCCATCCCGAGCCGTAGCGCTCAAAATAGTCATGCTCTTCCAAAGCAGTGGCGCGCAGGCGAGGGAACTGCACCGCTGCCGTAAAGGGACACGTCGCCGTCCAACCTGCGAGTCGTTTCTAACATTTGCCAGTGGTTAATAGGGTTCGAAGTATCGGAAAGATGAATCAGACCTTTCTTTTGAAGTACTAACGATGGTAAAGTGCGCAGTCAAGTAGATATATTTTTATAGTTCCACTGCTTTATGTTGCCCACTCTGGAAGGCCGCTCCGAATCCGGTTTGAACACATGCTGCTAGTCAACTGCACCTGGTCTGAAGTTCGAGCATACGTAGATACAACTCGCATTAATGCAGACAGGGAAAGAAATGCGCTAGGATTTTTGCCTCCGGTCGCATATGAACAGGCAGCGAGGCAGGGTAACTTGTATGTAGCAACAGAGAACGGGGTTTATGCTGGCCATCTGCTTTTTGGCGGAACATTTCCTCGAGCACGCATCTTTCAGCTATATGTCAAGGAGGCATATCGAGAAAAGGGAGTTGCGACACTTCTCCTTCTCAGACTTCAAATTGAATTGGAAAAGAGTGGTTTTTTAACCATCTCAGCGAGTGTGGCAAACGACTTGGTTGCCAATGCGTTTTGGGAGAAATCTGGCTTTCCCGTTCTGCGCCAGAGAGAAGGCGGAAGTTCTAGACACAGAATTATTAACATTCGAGTAAAGGATTTGGACACACCGCATCTCTTTAATCCTAATCTAGCCAGCAAACCGTCAGATTTGAGCATAGCAGCACGTTACGTGGTACCCATCCCTGTATATGTGCTCGACTTAAACGTCTTTTGGGATGTTGTTCTTAACCGCCCAAGAGTTGACTATGCCCGCCAAGTTATTGGGGCTGCTCTGGATAACTTCATCAGGGTGGTAGTCACCATCGAATTCCTCAATGAGTTGAAACGAACTACGCGTGAAGGAGAGAGTGATCCCGCTTTAGAATTTGCACTACAGCTTCCCGCGTTACCAATGCCTCAAAGTGAGATAATTTCTGAAATCACTGCCGAACTCGCCCCGCTCGTCTTTCCAACCAAAGCAGCAGGTTTACTCACTGTGCAAGACCGATCTGATCTGCTTCACCTTGCCACGGCGATTCACCATCGCGTCAATGGCTTCTTAACCAGTGACGATGCGATTGTGAATTGCAGTGATACGTTACTCACGAAGTTTGGGCTGGAAATTTTTCATATACAACATTTCGCCGATACATTAGGTAAGAGAAAAAAAGAAATTATTTCTTTGCAAGCTCGTGTTTCGGGTGAAACCCTCAAGCTTTGGGAGTTGGTCGCGAATGATAGCTCTTTCTTGAGTGCGTTTCTTGAGTTGGTTGGTGCCGACGAGTCCCAATATCGTGAAGTCCTCGGTGACGGCATTTCAAGCAATCACATAAAAAGGGTCGCAGTTACATCAGAAGAGGACATGGTCTGTCTGGCCTATTGGGATACACGTGGCACTCTTCAAGGTAGGTGCACAGTAAAGATCCTCGCTCACGAGGATCACCCCGCTTGCGAAACTGCACTCGACTGTCTGCTCAGCCGAATTGCTGCGGAAGTCAGCGTAAGCGCACCCCTTGTTGTGGAATTGGATCTCGCTCTTGGCAGCGCACTCGCACGAAAAGCCGGGTTGTTGCATGGCTTTAAACACGTTACTAATTCTGTTCCGAATCGCCTAAGCAAGGTCTGCGTTGGGCGACCCATCAATAATGAGAACCTGCCAAAGATGGTGGCTACAATCAAACGACTTTCAGGTTTATTGATCCCCGCAATGCTTCCGCCGTTCTCAAGTCTGTACCAAGAAATGCTGCTAAAAGACGCCTTTGACGTGCAACGCAATGTCGAACTCGGCCAACTCGAACGGATGCTCTCGCCTGTGCTCCTCCTGCTTCCAAACCGAACTGGCGTAATCGTTCCCATTCAACGTGTGTATGCCGAACAGCTTTTTGGGACATCAGCCCAGATGACATTCATCCCAGGTAAGGAAGCGGTATTGTTCTCAGAGCGGATTTACTTGAGCTCTTCCCGAAATCTGCACACATTAATTGAAGGAGCCATATTGCTGTTTTACGAGTCTGGGCGCAACGGCGGACGGTCAGCTTTGATAGCGATTGCAAGATCGCTAGGAACTTTGGTTATAGGCAAGCAGCAAGTGCCGCCCAGCATCTTACGACGTGGTGTGATAGAAAATGACGAACTGAACGAGCTGACCGCCAATGAAAAAATTGCCGTCACACGTTTTGATAATGTAATGTTACTTCCCCGAATCATTCCATTATCCGATCTACGGAGTTCGGGTTGCGTGGACGGGAGTAACTTGGTTACTGCGCGAAGAATTACGGACAAGCAGATGGATGCGATCATAAGGGAGGCATACAAACAGTGAACGACCGCGATGAGATTTTGATGTCGGTGCGATCGGAATACGTTTCCAAGATTCTGGCGGGAGAAAAAACTGTTGAATTAAGGCGGCGCAGTCTCAAGGTTGCACCTGGCACCCGAGTCTGGATTTACAGCAAAGCACCCAATGGGGCTGTGAGGGCTTGCGCCGTGATCGCTGCTATCGTTACAGGTAAACCGAACTGCTTGTGGCGGAAATTCCGGTCACGCGCAGGTGTCACTCGCCGAGAATTCCGAGCTTATTTCGGCACCGTTGATGAAGGCTGCGCGCTCTTGCTGGCAGATGTGGTTGGTTTGGAAAAGGACATCTCCTTGGGAGCAATGCGCAAGAAGGTGAGTTCATTCCATCCTCCTCAGTTTTACACAAAATTGAGTCACAAGGAGCCCGTGCTGCGGGCGTTGAGATCGGGAATTTCTAAAGCTTTGCAATCATCGAAGTGAATTATTGAATCAAGTCATTGCTGCGGGCTTCCGCAAGGGTTTCGCGGGGCCAAGGCCTGTCGAAGAGGAGCGCGCCTGCTAGAATCCCACCGTGCAAAAACCAACGGTCCCCGATTCCATCCAAGCGCCCGCAGGCGAAGAACTAGTATTCGTGGCACGCGCCACAGGTTTCCAGATCTACGTCTGCCAACCCGACGCTAACGGCAAGGCTGCATGGGCTCTGAAAGCGCCTGAAGCGGAGTTATTCGACGAGCAGGGCGAATCGATCGGGAAGCATTTTGGCGGGCCCACATGGCAGCTCAATGACGGCAGCCAGGTCACCGGCAAGATGGCGGCCAAGGCCGGCGCGCCTGATCCCAGAGCGATCCCATGGCTTCTGGTGACGGTGACCGGACATTCTGGAAGCGGCAAGCTGAGCGGCGTGACGTCTATCCAGCGAGTGAACACCGTAGGCGGACTCGCCCCGGCGCTATCGGAATGCGCAGCGCGGGGCGGGGAAGTGGAGTCCAAGAGCAGTTATTCCGCAGACTATTACTTCTACGCGCGGCGGTGAATGAAAAATGCAAAAACCTTTCAACACGGAGGAAAAGAGTAAACGGAGGAATCACGGATAAGAGCCAAATACCTCTGCTGCCTCCGTTCCTCTGTGTTTCAAAGGTTTTCATCCCATTCGCGAGACTGTTGCAGGGCTGACTGCCGACTGCTGATTGCTGAATGCTTCTTACGCCACCGTCCGCTTAAGCTGTCCGCACGCCGCGTAAATGTCGCGCCCGCGCGGACGCCGCACAAATGCCGGAATACCTGCCTTGACCAGCAGGTCTTTGAATGTCTGGACGCTCTGCTCTGCCGGCGTTCCGAACTGGATGCCCGGCCCGGGATTGAGCGCGATGAGATTTACTTTGCAGCGGATACCCCGCAGCAGTTCGATCACTTCTCGGGCGTGATCAGCGCTGTCATTCACGCCGCTGAGCAGAACATATTCAAAGGTGATGCGTTCGCGGTTGCGGAGAGGGAAGTCGCGCGCGGCCTGCATCAGCATTTCCAGGTTCCACTTTTTGTTGATCGGCATAATGCTGCTGCGGACTTGGTCATTCGACGCGTTGAGCGAGATGGCCAGCTTGGGACGCACCGGCTCGGCGCCAAAATCATGAATGCGCGGAATAATTCCGGAAGTCGAGACCGTCATGCGCGACTCCGGAAAGCCAACGCCTTCCACCAGCAGCCGCACGGCCTTGATGAAGTTGGGATAGTTGAGAAACGGTTCGCCCATGCCCATAAAAACAATGTTGACGCGCTGGCGCTCCATATCAACCTGGCGATCATTCAGCACGGCAATGACCTGGCCCACAATTTCTCCGGCGCTCAGGTTGCGTTTTACGCCCAGCAACGCCGTAAGGCAGAACTGGCAATTCACGGCGCAACCAACCTGGCTGGAAACGCAGATCGTCGCGCGATGCCATTCTGAGTCGCCGGCTTCTGTGCCGTCACCGGTTTCGCCGTCATCTCCTTCCGGCATCCAGACGGTCTCAACGGTTTCTCCATCGGGCATGGAGATCAGGTAGCGGATGGTGCCGTCAGTGGATTGAAAACTTTTTTCAATGCGCGGGTGCTTGATCTCCAGACCTTCTTGTTGCAGCGCGGCGCGAAATGGTTTGGGCAAGGTAGAGACGGAGTCGAGTGCAGTGAGCCGCTGAGGATAAAGAGCGTCAAAAAGCTGGCGCGCCCGGAATTCCGGCTGCCCAAATTTTTGTGCAATGCTGCTAAGCTCTTGATAATCAAGGCCTAAAAGGCCGTCTTGGAGTGCTTGAGGCATGGGAAATCCGCTACACTTTAAATTTTACACGTTAAGGGCCAAAAAGCATCGGAATCAACTAAGGTCTAGCTAAGTTATTGAATTATATGAACATATATTTCACCTTGCGACCATTTCCCGTGTGTAAGAATCAAATGTAGCCTGTGATGCAAACTGCAGTCCTAACCCGTGCCCCTTTGACCGAGCCCCGAAATATTCAGCGCGAAGTTTTGCCTAACGGTTTGATTGTGCTGAGTGAAGAGATGGCCCACATCCGTTCCATTGCCATTGGAATTTGGATGAAGACTGGTTCGCGCGATGAGTCGCCTGAGCTGAATGGCATTTCTCATTTCACCGAGCACATGGTTTTTAAAGGGACGAAGACGCGCACAGCGCGTGACATCGCTCGCCAGGTGGATTCAATTGGCGGCAACATGGACGCATTCACCGGCAAAGAAACTATCTGCTTCAATATTAAAGTCCTGGATGAGCATCTTCCTGTAGCCATCGACATTCTCAGCGATTTAGTTCTGAATCCAACCTTTGATCCCAAGGACATTACGCGGGAAAAAGGCGTGATCCTGGAAGAGATCAAGATGGATGAAGACAATCCTGATTATCTGGTACATGAGATTTTTACCCAGAATTTCTGGCATGACCATCCGCTCGGCAAGCCCATTCTTGGGACGAAAGAGACTGTCCGCTCCTTTGAGCAGGAGAAGCTGTTTGATTTTTACCGGCAGCGCTTTGCGCCCAACAACATGATTATCTCGGCGGCGGGCAATCTCAACCATCATGCCTTTGTGGAGCTGATCAAAGAGCGCTTTGCTCCGTTGGATCGCGTGCCCAACGGCTTTCATCTGCCCGCGCCTGCAACCAAATCTAGCGTGATCACGCGTAACAAGAAGTCGCTGGAACAGGTGCAGCTTTGCCTCGGCGTGCCGTCGCACCCCATCTCCGACGAAAAGCGTTACGTCTCTTACGTGCTGAACACCGTTCTGGGCGGCGGGATGAGCTCACGCCTATTCCAGAAGATTCGCGAAGAGCAAGGCCTGGTGTATTCGATTTACAGTGATCTGAATCCTTATCGCGATACCGGCTGCATGGCGATCTATGCCGGCACGTCAGTGGAATCGGTGCGGCAGGTGGTGGACCACATTCTTGCGGAATTTCAGGAGCTCAAGTCAGCGCCGATTGCTGAAGACGAGCTGCGTCGCGCCAAAGATCAGCTTAAGGGCGGATTGATGCTGAGTCTGGAATCAAGCACGTCCCGCATGTCAAACCTGGCGCGCCAGGAAATGTATTTTGAACGCTTCTTTAGCCTCGACGAAACTATCGATCAGATTGAATCCGTGACCGGCGAAGAAGTGTGCGAAATGGCGAATGCTCTTTTCCATCCCGATAAAGTTGCGGTGACCGTGCTGGGAAATCTGGATGGGCTGAAGTTGTCGAAGGAAAATCTGGTTTTTTAACATCCCGAAGCGAAGCGAGGGATCGCTATCGGCTTATATATCTAAGCCGCGCCTACTTTGCCGCACAGATCGCGGAGAAACTCACGAGAGACGCGCCTAATAATCGCCAGGTTTCCCTCTGCGCTCTTTGCGTCCTTTGCGGTTAAATTCTTCTCACCGCTCCACTACGCTCTCCAGCATCGTAAAAAATTCCGGAAAAGATATCCTCGCCGCTTCCGCTCCGTGAATCACGCTTTGTCCCTCTCCCCGCAGCGCGGCCACTGCAAATGCCATCGCAATGCGATGATCGCCGCCTGAATCTATTTCCGCTCCGTGCAGCTTCTGGTTCCCTGGAACACGCAGTCCGTCTTCACGCTCTTCGCATTCAGCGCCCATCGCGCGCAGATTCTTGGCGACCAGCGCAATTCTGTCAGACTCTTTTACCCGCAGCTCTTTTGCATCGCGGATCTCAATGCCATCGCGCGTGTATGGACCAATCGCGGCGAGCACTGGCAGCTCGTCGATCAGCGCCACTGACTGCGCTCCTTCAATCGTGATACCTGTAAGTTTGTCGTGTTCTATCTTCACCGTTCCCACCAGCTCGCCATGGTGCTCTTCCAGATTGATCACTGAAAGCCGAGCGCCCAGCAGCTTGAGCACGTCCAGCAGGGAAGCGCGCGTTGCATTGAGCAGCAGGCTTTCAATCACCAGATTGGAGCCGGGAAACAATGCTGCGGCGCATATAAAGAAAGCCGCAGAAGAAATATCGCCCGGAACAGCGCCCTGGATTGCCGTGAGCTTCTGGCCGCCAGCTACCGTCACTCGATTCTTGCTGCGGGAAATCTCCGCTCCAAATGCCTGCAAAGCCTGTTCCGTGTGGTCACGCGTGCGGTGCGGCTCGTCGACAGTCGTTTCACCTTCGGCAAACAGTCCCGCAAACAGCACTGCGGATTTTACCTGCGCGCTGGCGATTGGCGTCACGTAATCGATTGTCCGCAATCTCCCGCCGCGAATATGCAATGGAGGCCGATCGCCCGCGGCCGCGGTGATTTCCGCTCCCATCAACCGTAGCGGCGTCATGATTCGGCCCATTGGTCGACGCGTGAGAGATTCATCGCCATGTAGATCGCAACTGAAATTCTGGCCCGCTAGGATGCCAGAAAGCATGCGCATGGTTGAGCCGGAATTACCGCAATCCAGGCTGCTGGCAGGGGCTTGCAGCTGCTCTCGTCCGTCGATCTCCAGCGTGCCATCCTGATTTCTTCGCACGGCGCAGCCCAGTTGCTCTACGCACGCCACGGTGCTGGCGCAGTCTGCTCCGGTAGAAAAGTTTGCCAGCCGCGTTGTGCCCGTGGCAATCGCAGCCAGCATGGCATATCGATGTGAGATTGATTTGTCGCCGGGCAGCCGCAGCGCGCCCAATATATTTTTTGCCGGACGGATGATCACGAACGGTTCTCTCCTAACAGCTTGCTTTTAAGTTGCCTATGAGCACTGAAAAATATTATTTTTAGAATGTCTACTCAATACAACTCCCATATTTTGTAAACACTCTCACTGTCAGCACTCGCATAGACCGGCGGTGCCAAGAGGTCTTTCCAGGTCAGGCCCTGCCCCTCACCAGGAATTTCTTCTTTCGATAATCCAAGATTAGCAGGTTGTTATGAAGACCCCACGGGCGATAGTTCTCTCTTTTGCATTTATTAGCTGCAGTCTTTACCTTTCAGCGCAAAGGACGGGCATGGATCCTTCGCTGCCGTCGCAAACGCCGTTTTCCAATCAAGCTGGAATCAGCGGGGACAACTCCCCGTTTAGCAGTGGGCATGCGGACAATCGTTCGATTAGCGGCAATGTGCAGGATACGGAAAACAATGGGTTAAAAGACGTCCGCGTTGAACTCACTGACGCAAATGGCACCGTGATTTCTTCTGGCTACACCGGTACGTCCGGGCATTTTGAGTTCACTCACCTTTCACCGGGAACGTACACATTGGTTGCCACACAAGGCTTGCAGCAAGCTTCTGAGCGCGTGGACGCCAGCAGCTTTTCCAATAGTGTGAACGTTCGCCTGCAGGGCCAGGGCAAGCCCACTGATGGAGTCCAGGGTGATTCAATTTCCATCGCTCAGTATCGGGTTCCACCCAAAGCCCGCGAAGCTTATCGCAAGGCGCATGAGGCCGTGGAAAAAGGCAAGATGGATGATGCTCATAAGCATCTCGCCAAGGCACTGGAACTCTGCCCGAATTACGCTGAAGCTCTCACGCTACGCGGAGTGCTGGCATTGAACCAGCAGGATTCTCAGGCAGCCATCGCGGACGTGGATAAAGCCATTCAGGCCGACGGCAATTATGGCATCGCTTACCTGGTGATGGGCTCCGCGTTGAACATGCAAGGGAAGTTTGACGAAGCCATTCGCAGTCTCCAGCGTGGCCAGTCACTGGCCCCAAATTACTGGCAAGGCTATTTTGAAATGGGCAAATCGTATATCGGAAAAGCCAACTATCCTGACGCCCTGCGGCAGTTGGAGCGGGCGCAAAGTCTGGCCCCCGGAGACTATCCCCTCATCTCTTTGCTCCGCGCCCATGCGCTCTTGGCCATGAAGCAATTTCCTGAAGCCATGGCCGCGTTGCAGGCCTACTTGCAAAAGGATCCTAAAGGTCCCAATAGTGATAAAGCCCGCAAAATGCTGGAACAGGCCCAGGCATACATGGCCAGCAAGAAATAGTCAAAAAACGGTCCATGACCACACGAGCCACCCGGTTTAGGGTGGCTTGTTTTATCTGTTCGCCACTCGATCCTGCGTTGCGGGCGGCGCTGCCACCAGCATCAAGGGCTCTTCCGGAATGATGATCCACGCAGCAATGTAAGCCAAAAGACCCACTCCTCCGCATATCACGCATACGGCCCACACAATTCGGATCAGCGTAGCGTCCAGGTCATAGTATTCTGCAAGTCCCGCGCACACACCTGCAATCTTGCGGCTCTGGCGGGGACGCACCAGTCGCTCCCGGGCAATTACCCCGGCCACTCTCTTGCCGCAATAGGCGCAAAGGTTTGAATCGTCAGGAATTACCTTGCCACAATAATTGCAATACATCGGTTTCTCCTCCAATAGCCAGCCTTTTTATCGGGAGCAAAAAAGCCTTGTAGCTGACGCCATCCTAATCACTTTAATGATACGCATTTCGGGCCGTTGAAGTTCAACCGTCGATAGACAAAAAGAGCGGTTTGCTGGGTTTGCATTAAGCACCGGACCGGAGGTATTTGTGATTGACGGAGAATACCGACTCTGAATTTCCGTCGGGCCGGCAGTTGAATAACCTTCTCGATTCAGGGAATGGCCGCTGGTCCAAATTCCCGTTACCTCGGTAATAAGGAAGGCCTTAGCGGGTAAGGTTTCATGTGACCCGTTATCGGGCAGTTTACCTGATATCTTAGCCGGGTTAGACACGGTACAACCATCTTGCTCCCCCGCATC
>DASXJO010000276.1:0-4222 GCA_036497385.1 Candidatus Angelobacter sp.
TGGCCACCCGCCGCTATCACCCACGTTCATCAATGATAAGGACCGATTACGAAGTAGTATAACGGTGCCAGGGTGACTGGGCGGCATCCGTTCACGACTACAACTTCCAGACTAATGGCATCACTGCTCGGCAGTTATTTCAATCCAAAACATATCTCCGGCTACTGCGAAAGCGCTGATACAAAGCGACAACAATCTGATCCGTAACGCTGGTGGTGCGCAAAGTGCAAAGATGGGCCTATTTTTTGGGACGGTGAACGCATTCCAGTGGTATGCAAACAGTTTTAAGTAGTGGCTCTCTAACCTTGGTTCACTAGGAGTGTGTATTGTGAAATGTTGGGCTAAGATCGCTGCTCTTCTGCTCTGTGTCGCTGCGGTTGGCCGCACACAGGGGACTCATGGGACGTGGATCGATCCCTCCACAGGTTTGATGTGGGCCGGAAGGGATAACGGTAAAGACGTGAGTTGGAAGAATGCGGCAAAATACTGCCGTAATTTCAGGTTGGCCGGGTATTCTGACTGGAGACTAGCAACGGTCGCTGAGTTGAAGATAATCTACGACCGCAGCGCCAATGCTCCGGGATTATCTGGCCCGGACAATGGCCCCTCCACTTGGCATGTGAAGGGCAATCTGTTCCTGACAGGTTATCAATGGAGCAGTGAGCGCAGAAACGATGATCGCGGACATCCTACAGGTTACGCGTGGTACTTCGACTTCAACGACGGAAGATCGAACAACCAGCCGAGCGGTTTTCTGTACTCGTCCTCTTTTATGCGCGCATTGTGTGTACGCGGTTCCGGAAAATGAAAAAACCAAAACCGGAGACAGACGGAACGTTCCCTATACAAACTGTGCGGCCACGGTGATCGGCGGCAAGAGCGAGTACTGGGGCAACAGCTACGGCTAAGACGCCTGGGGCAACCTGCTCAACAAGAGCATCACCAAGTGCGGCGCGGAAAACCTGCTCGTCACCGCCGACGCACACAACTGAATCCCTCCTTCGCCAATTCGCTCTCGTAAATCAGCTAAAATGTTGCTAGCGGCTGGGGTGCAAGTAATACAGCTGATCTTTGAAAACCGGCAAGGCGCAAAGAGCAATCGGCAAACGGCGAGAAACGAGCCTAGATAACGAGCCGAAAAAGAGCTTCGAAAGGCTGTCGCCAGTCCTTTCGAAATTGCACTTTACCTTTTGTTTTCAACAAAGCATCTACCCCCGGGTGGGGGTCTGGCTGAGTGTACATCGGCAGAGAGGGCTGCAAGAACCTCGTGGGATCCTCCGGGATTGAATCGTGTAAGTGCTTTGGAATCCTAGTTGAGGGATGGGAGGGGGAGGGTACCCTACTTCCATTCCGCAATCTAACTTCCTGTGCCATCGGTGGCCGAAGGCGGCAGTCATCGAGAAACACGAGTTTGTTGCGCGCTAAAAAGCCGCCAAGGTAAACAGCAAGAGTCTCTGAAGCTCGAAGAGTTCCGGCGTCCGGGCGCGAAGTGAGATCACTCCGGCTTTGCGACAAACTGATAGCCGAGCCCCCGAACCGTCAGCAGGTGCTTTGGTTTGGTGGGATCGTTTTCAATGTAGCGGCGCAGGCGCACAATGAAGTTATCGATTGCGCGGGTATCGGTATCTTCCTTCAGATCCCAGACCTGCTCCAGAATTTCTTTACGTGCCACGGGACGGCCGCCATTGCGGATGAGATAACGCAGCAGCTCCGTTTCCATCAGCGTGAGTTGAAAGACCTGTTTGCCATTGTGCAACTGGAGTTTCTGGAAATCGACGGTCTTTCCGGCAAAGCTGAATTCGTCCGCTGCCGGTGGCGTGGGTTCACTGGCCGATTGCAGCCAGTTTTTCCGGCGCAGCAGGCCGCCGATGCGGGCGACAAGAATATCCAGATTGAAGGGCTTGGGCAGGTAGTCGTCTGCGCCGGACTCAAACCCTTTCAGTATGTCTTCCGGACGGCCGCGCGCGGTGAGCATCAGGATGGGGGCAAAATTTTGGTGACGGCGCAGCTCATGGGCCACGGCGAATCCGTCCTTGCCGGGCAGCATCACGTCCAGCAAGACAAGATCATATGGCTGGTTTTTGACCAGCATGCGGTGCAAGGCATCTTCACCGTCGCCCGCAATTTCCACGGAATGGCCTTCTGCCTCAAGGTTGAAGCGCAGTCCTTCAGCAATGTGGGATTCGTCTTCCACCACCAGGATACGGCTCATACGTGATACACCCTTGGCAGGCGAAGAGTGAATGTGCTGCCACGGCCTTCACCTTCGCTTTCTGCATACGCTTCTCCGCCGTGGCGACGCGCAATGGAACGCACAATGAAGAGGCCAAGTCCCGTGCCTTTCACCTGGCCCGTGGCTTGGCTATGGACTCGGTAAAAACGCTTGAAGATACGTTTGAGTTCGCGGCGCGGAATGCCCACGCCGTTGTCTTGGACGCGCAGAATCACAGTGTCAATATTTGGCGTTGTCACATACACGTTGATGAAAGGTTGCTGGCCGGAATATTTCACGGCATTCTCAATGAGATTGGCTACCGCAGTCCGCAACTCTTCAGGATCGCCGAGCAACGTAATCGCTTCAGGCGGCGCTTCACCAAAGCGCAGAGCTTCCGCAGAAAGATGGTGGCGAAGTCGGGCGAGTTCCAAAGTTTCTTCCACGATACCTGTGAAGTCAACGTCCTTCCAGCGATCGCGCGAATGACGCTGGCGAATCTCTCCCGCGCGGAGTACCTGTTCCACTGTGCTCATGAGACGATCAGTGTCGTCGAGCATTAGGCGGTAAAAATCGCGCCGCTGATCGTCGGTCAGGGTTCGGCGTTCAAGGGTTTGCAGGTAAAGCCGGATGGAGGTAATCGGCGTCTTCAACTCATGGGTAACGGCGTTCAGGAAGCTATCTTGTTGCTCACTGCGACGGATTTCGCGGACAAGAAAGATTGTGTACAGCACCAGCCCGGCAATAATCAGGCTGAAGAAGATGACGCCCAGAACCATCGGCACCACATTGCGCCAGTTATGCACCAGCCATACGATATTGAGATAAATCGCCAGTGCCACCAGGCATGAGCCCAGTGTAATAAAGAATGCGATTGTCCTGGCGCTGCTTCGGATGCGCATGTCGGCTGAGGAAATTGTAAAGGAAGCGGAGGGAAATCAGCCGCAGATTTGTGCTGATGGAAGCAGACGAGCAGGGAGTTGGGTCCGGAAAAACTTTAAGGGCGGATACGTTTCCGCATCGCCCTTAAAGTTGTGCCTTTCGAGGTTAAGCTCTAGTCGTCGCCTGAAGCCGTTGCGGAAAATGTTTCCAGCGGTACTTTCGCAGGCTTGAGTTTTACTGCATCTTTAAGCTTGGGCGCTTTCACGTCCCAGATAAGGCCCACGGCGCGCAGGGCGCAGATGCTGTACCAGTTCAGATCGATTTCATACCATGCCAAACCGTGGCGTGCCGCCTGAGGATGAGCGTGATGGTTGTTGTGCCAGCCTTCACCCCACGTCAGCAGCGCAACCCAGAAGCTGTTTTTGGAGGTGTCTCCGGTCAGGAATCGCTGTGAGCCCCACATGTGCGTGGCGGAATTTACCAGCCAGGTGAAATGCAGGCCCATCACGGTGCGAAAGAAGATTCCCCAGAGCAGCATTGACCAACCACCCACGGCCAGCAGTACCACGCCAAGGACGGTGATCGGAACCCAATGCCATTTGCTGATAAAGGTATGGAATTTGTCTTTGCGGAGGTCGGGAATATATGGCAACAGAGCGGCGGAATGGTTATGCAACGTCCGACCGGTCATGATCCAGCCCATGTGCGCCCAGAGCCCGCCATCGCGAGGCGAATGCGGATCGCCTTCAACGTCAGTATTCTGGTGATGGACGCGATGCGTTGCCACCCAGAAAAACGGGCCGCCCTCCAGCGCCAGCGTGGCGCAGAAGGTGATGAAATATTCAAACCATTTATAGGTTTTGAATCCGCGGTGCGTGAGCAGCCGGTGATACGCAATGCCAATGCCAAGGCTGCCGGCAACCCACCACAAAACCAGCGCGACGAAAAAAGCCTTCCACGTGAACATAAAGAGCGCTGCCACAGCGCCTATGTGGAATGCGATCATGAAAAGAGTGGTCACTTTGACGATCGGTTCTCTAAATGTTCTGTCCCGCTTGAAAAAATTCACGAGTTTGAGTCTCCTTGGTGATTCGTGCCTATGTATTTGATTCAAGCCTATCAGCGTGG
>DASXJO010000277.1:0-1572 GCA_036497385.1 Candidatus Angelobacter sp.
GGCGAGTTACTCGTCTGCGGCAAGGTTAAGCGATGAGCGGAGCCGTAGCGAAAGCGAGTCCGAATAGGGCGACATAGTCGTAGGCGGTAGACCCGAAACTGAGCGAGCTACCCATGGGCAGGTTGAATCGGGGGTAAGACCTCGTGGAGGACCGAACCGACCTAGGTTGAAAACTGGGCGGATGACCTGTGGGTCGGAGTGAAAGGCTAATCAAGCTCAGTGATATCTGGTTCTCTCCGAAATATATTTAGGTATAGCCTCGCGTAAATTGCGTGGCGGCCGTAGAGCACTGTTTTCTCTAGGGGGCCTACCAGCTTACCGAAAGAAGGCAAACTCCGAAGACCGCTACGCGTACCGCGGGAGTCAGTTGCTGGGGGATAAACTTCAGCGTCAAAAGGGAAACAGCCCAGACCGCCAGCTAAGGTCCCTAAGTGCCTGCTAAGTGGGAAACGATGTCCGAATGCATAGACAACCAGGAGGTTGGCTTAGAGGCAGCCACCCTTGAAAGAGTGCGTAACAGCTCACTGGTCAAGTGTTCGGGCGCGGATAATGTAACGGGGCTCAAGCAGGCCACCGAAGCTGCGGGTGCGTGCGATCTACGGATCAATCGCGCGGTAGGAGAGCGTTCCCAGGGCAGTGAAGCGGCGGCGTAAGCCAGCCGTGGAGGCCTGGGAAGTGAGAATGCCGGCATGAGTAACGAAAGAAGGGTGAGAATCCCTTCCACCGATTGCCCAAGGTTTCCTGAGCAACGTTCGTCGGCTCAGGGTTAGTCAGGACCTAAGGCGAGGCCGAAAGGCGTAGTCGATGGCCAACAGGTTGATATTCCTGTACCACGTCGAGATCGTTTGACCGATGGGGGGACGAGGAAGGCTATGGATCCCAGGCGATGGTTGTCCTGGTGTAAGCGTGTAGGGGTGGACCTAGGCAAATCCGGGTCCGCATAACCTGAGGCGCGATGCCAGCTGGCCCAAGGGCCGGCGAGTTCCGGAAGCCATGCCTCCAAGAAAAGCCTCTAGGGAGAACTCGCGTGCCTGTACCAAAACCGACACAGGTGGGCAAGTAGAGAATACTAAGGTGATCGAGATAACCATCGCTAAGGAACTCGGCAAAATGGCCCCGTAACTTCGGGATAAGGGGCGCCCCAGTAGGGTGAAGGTCTTCGCGACTGGAGCCTGAGGGGGCCGCAGTGAATAGGCGCAAGCGACTGTTTACCAAAAACACAGGTCTCTGCTAAGTCGAAAGACGACGTATAGGGGCTGACGCCTGCCCGGTGCCGGAAGGTTACGTGGAGGTGTTAGGCGCAAGTCAAAGCACCGAAGCTAAGCCCCGGTAAACGGCGGCCGTAACTATAACGGTCCTAAGGTAGCGAAATTCCTTGTCGGGTAAGTTCCGACCTGCACGAATGGCGTAACGACTTGCGCGCTGTCTCAGCGAGGGGCTCGGTGAAATTGCAGTCTCGGTGAAGATGCCGAGTACCCGCGGCTAGACGGAAAGACCCCGTGAACCTTTACTACAACCTGGTATTGGAGTGCGGTGCATCTCGCTCAGGATAGGAGGGAGGCTTTGAAGCGC
>DASXJO010000278.1:0-2864 GCA_036497385.1 Candidatus Angelobacter sp.
GCCGCAGGCGCTCGGCGAAGGAATCGTGGCGCTGCTTGAGGACGAGGCCGCGCGCGAGCGTATGCGGAGCTACGGCAGGGAGCGTGCCCACGAATTTCAGTGGGAGGTCGAAAAGCGTTCCCTCCTCGCCGCCTATGCGAGCCTGGCGCCGAGGCACGCACGATAATGCGGCTCGATCCGCGCGTGCGCATGCGAGGAAAGCAGGAACACCAGCCGATACCGATGCTCCCTGAGAGCGGAAGCAATTCTGCGCACCGTCTATTTTCGGTGAATCGGCATTTCGGATAAACTAGTGTTTCTTCTGGACCCCAACCGCTTCACTGCCCGTTTGCATAGAAGATAAAAAAGAGTGGGAAACTCACATAGCGCGGGAATCGGATCATCAAATGCAAACATGGCAGTTTCAACTGGAGGACGCAGTCCCCAAAGATAATCGGAGAGCGCCAGCTTACCCTTGAGGATTTCGGAAACTGCAACCACGAAGTCAGGGCCGAACCTCATCCAACGCATTCCGCTGCGCGCTTGTACCTTTGGCAAAGGCTGCTTCCATTTCAACATCCATAGAAGGTGCGGAAAATCTATTCCCGCCGCAGCACCTAGCGAATGCCAGCCCCAAACTCTTGGGTTGATGTCGAGTAGCTTATAGCGACCATCCCGCGGATCTCTCTTGAATTCAACTTCGACCAGACCAGTGAAGCTGATGGCCTCAAGCAACTTGGCAGCCGCAGCCACGACAGTAGTTTCATCCACGGTCTCGACAAATGTGCTGAATCTTCCAAAGTCCATTGGAAATTGCCGCGTTCGGAGCGCCACTAAAGAGGCTAATGGGCGGCCCTCGTGACATAAGGCTGCATAAGAGTATTGGGCATAGCCATTTCCTGGAATTAACTCCTGAACCATAATCGATTCCGAGGGCATGTAGTTACAGGCTTCGGCAAATCGCATAAGGAGCGTCGGCCGGTCCTCAACTTGCCATGCCTTATCGGTGGTAAGCGGATTAAGAACCTCTCGGGTCGCCGGCTTCAAAATAACAGGAAACTTGAGAACAAAGGAACCCAGCATTTCCACTGAGCTGGGAAACAAAGTGCATGGCTGGTCTATACCCAAGCGTTCCCCAAGCTGATACATTTGTCTCTTATCTACAGCCCACCGCAGGGAAGTCCACGGCGGCGTTGTCAGCACGAACTTGCTTGCCAGAACATCGTGGTTTTGTGAAATAAGCGTAATACCCTCATCATCGGTGGGGATGAGAAGGAATCTCTCTGCGCTGCTCCTTTCCGCCAGTGCTTCTAGGTAAGCGATTTTTTGGTTGTCGGCGCCCTCTGGCCAAGGCAAGGTCCGTTCGGCGTATCGAGAAATACCCGCCAGGACATGGCCATCTTGATTGACCACCCAGACTGGAATCCCCTGACGTCCCAAGCTCCGTACTGCTCCGAGAGCTCGGTAGCTGCCACCTAAAACGAGCGCGACCCGACGTCGTGAATGATCCAGTATAAGGCTGGGTTGTTCGCTTGGTATGGATGTCGCGACCATATCTTCGTTTATTTTTCGCAGAACACACGCACAACCCGTTTCAGCTAAAACTAGTACATACAAATTGGCAATAAATGGGTAACCAGGATGGTCTATTGAGCCGCGGCGGCGCGGGACTAAGGGTCCGAAAACCTCCCGAGCGGGTTGATCTCCGAGCTTGAGCAGCTTGAAGACCAAGAGGCTCTTTGGCGCTTGGCCGCACCGGGTCCTGCCGCTAAAAACCAGTTCTCCGCCGAGCATGCCCAGGCAATCGAAGCAGCCTTTGCAGCCAGGCTTGCCCAGCTTAGCAACGCAGCGCCGGCATCCGATCCCAGTAACTGGGTGGAGATCGATTTGGCCTCCGGCCTAATCGGGCCGATCCCAGTCCGGAGACGGTCACGTTATCGGCAGGCCGGTCCGCGAGCGCGATCGCGACCATCTGAGGTTTATAGCGGCTCAGCCCTGTCTCATCTGTGGCCGGACGCCGTCAGATCCGGACCACATCAAATTCGCAGAGCAGCGAGCGATGGGACGCAGGGTCAGCCACCGCTTCACCGTGCCCATCTGCGGCTTCACCATCGGGAGCTCCACCGGTTCGGCGATGAGCGTGCCTGATGGCGGAGCGGCTCGCCTGTGGCGCGAACGCATGCGGCAACGCCGGACGCAAGGTCCCCACCCGCCACACATCGGCCGACGAACTTCAATGCATGCGATGTAGGCGCTGTGGCCCGGCTGCAAAATGACGAAACGAACCCAATTCTTCGCCCGGAGACAAAATGACCTCCTTCCGACAAATCGAGGCGAACCGGCGCAACGCGCAGCTCAGCACCGGACCCCTTACCGAATAGGGCAAGAGAAAGTCCCGGCAAAACGCTGTCCGACTTGGCCTCTCGGCGGAAACCGTTATCAATGCCCTGGAAGATGCCGAAGACTATGCGGCATTCGAAATGGCCGTGACGGCCGACCATGACGCGCAATCAGCGGTCGAGAGAGAAACTGGTGCTTAGGCTTGCTAGCCTGTTATGGCGATTGCGTCGCGCCACTGCCATTGAGGCCGGACTCTTCAAGGACCAAACTCGGCAGCAGCGACAAGTTCACCGACAGCGCCAGGATATTATCGATGACATGTACCGAATGCCGTCGTAGCCGAAGATAACATGCCTCAGGATCAGGAGGAGCCCACAGATAGCCCTATACTGGACTGTCATCGACGCTCGAGCCTGCTGATCACTCGGACGATCTCACACGCGCCTTCGTCCGCCTAAACAATCTGCCAACCTATCCGCTTGACCGGCTGAGCCGTTATGAGGCGGCGCTTTGGCACCAAGCCTGTCAGGTCCTATGGACACTCC
>DASXJO010000279.1:0-3086 GCA_036497385.1 Candidatus Angelobacter sp.
ATTCTGGCAGCGGACATGGCGTTGCGCGACGGAGTCGCCTGCAACATTGGCGGCGGATTTCATCATGCCATGCCCGACCACGGCGAGGGATTCTGTGTGATTCATGATGTGGCTGTCGCCATCAAGCGCATGCACCAGGAAGGAAAGATCAATCGCGCGATGACAGTGGATTGTGACGTGCATAACGGCAATGGCACCGCCGTAATTTTCCCCCCCAAGATCAGGCCGGGCCATCCGCTGCCAAGTGCCAGCGCCAGCAGCCGCGATATTCACACGAAACATGAAGACCACTTTCAGCATAACCCGGGCGAGTTGGATGTTTTTACCATCTCGCTGCACCAGGCGCATAACTATCCGGTGGTCAAGCCGCCATCGTCCATTGACATCAATCTGCCGGACGGGACCAATGACGACGAATATCTGGGTTGGCTTGATCAGTCGTTGAGCTCGGCCTTCCGGCATTTTGAACCGGAGTTACTCTGCTATATGGCTGGCGCCGATCCCTATAAAGAAGACCAGCTCGGCGGGTTGGCCCTCACCATCGAAGGGTTGAAGAAGCGGGACGAACTGGTGCTGAAAGTAGCCAAAGAGCATAGCGTCCCGATAATGATCACGTATGCGGGCGGCTATGCTCGGCGAGTGGAAGACACAGTTACCATCCACTGCAATACGGTGCTGGCCGCAAAGGAGATTTTCTCTTGAAGCTGCAACTGGTGCGCCACGCAACCCTGCTGCTGGATTATGCAGGCATGAAGATCCTTGTTGATCCCATGCTGAGCGACGCGGGAGCAATGGCGGCAATACAGAATTCGCCGCAGCCGCGCCCGAATCCGCTGGTGCCGCTGCCATTTCCAGTCGAGCAGGTATTGGACGGCGTGCAACTGGTGCTGGTGACGCATACGCATCGCGACCACTGGGACGATGCGGCGATCCAGCTTGTGCCCAAAGACCTGCCCCTGCTGTGCCAGCCGGAAGACATGCAGAAGATGGAGGCAGTGCATTTTGTGAATGCCTCGCCGGTGCATGACATGAAGCACTGGAGCCACATCTGCATCAGCCGAACGCCGGCGCAGCATGGATCGGGCGAGATTGCGCGGGCCATGGCGCCTTCCAGCGGATACGTGCTCACCACCGCGGGCGAGCCGACGCTCTATATCACCGGCGACACGATCTGGTACGACCAGGTAGCGGAGACCATTAAGCAATACAATCCGCAGGTGATTGTGGCCAATGCCGGCGCAGCGCAGTTTCTGCATGGCGATCCCATTACCATGACGGCCGGCGATGTTGTCCGCGTGTGCCGGGCCGCGCCCCAGGCGCAGGTGGTGGCCGTCCACATGGAAGCCATCAATCATTGTTTGTTGACGCGAGAGGACCTGGCACGCCAGGCGGAAAGTGCTGGCGTGCGCGTGATCATTCCCGAAGATGGCGAAGACTTGCAGTGCGGGTAGGCTACTTGGCCGCGAATCTGCGCAATAGCAGATAAAAGCAAATTTACCCGCGAATTGCGCGATGGAGAATGGTTTTCTCTCAGAGACGATTTTGTTTTGTTAAGCCTCAGAAAGAAAAATCCAGAGCTGCACAACTCTTCTGGGCCTTAAGGGTTCCTACCTAGGAGAGCAAAAGCCATGAAATGCGAAATCTGCAAAACGATCGAGAAACTGGGACTTGATCCGGCAACTCATGAGCCGTGGATATGCGCCGATGCCAAATCACCAAGACTGGCTTTCCATAAGGCGCAGATTGCGGTCCATCACTTTTATCATGGTCTGACTGCGCTCTTTCAGACGAAGTGGCATCATGCCGGCCAGCGGCTATGGCAGCGCGCTCAGTACGTGACTCTGGGCCTCTGAGCCCTGGGCGGTCGGGAGGATGGGATTCGCAACTTCCCCAGCTCTAAATAACTCTCGGCAGTTTACCTTTGCGTACGCTCGGCGCTGGGTTCAACCTCTACCAGGCAGGAATAAAACGTAGCTCCCCCGCCGATATCAGTGAGCGTTTCTGAAGTCAGTACGTTGATGCTGTTTCCGTCCGGAGCGAAGCGCGCAGCATTCAGCCGTGCCGCCACCACTCCGGGCTGCACCGCGCCATTCACATGGGCACGCAGCCTGACTTCCCCCCGACCGTTGAACACACGAACCCAATCGCCTTCATGAATATTCCGGCGCTCGGCGTCCGGGGTGCTGATCTCCAGCAACTCCGGCTGCTCCATCTTCTGGATAGATGGAATATTGGTAAATGAGCTGTTGAGAAAGTTATCGGCTTTGCGCGCCAGCAGCTCCAGCGGAAATTTCTTTGCACCATCTGATAGTCGCGATTCTTCAGCCGGAACAAATGAAACTACGGGGTCCATTCCCTGGGCCGCCAGGCTCGCACTATAAAGCTCCGCTTTGCCGCTGGGCGTGGCGAACCCGCCTTTCGCGAACGGCAAAAATGGTCCATCACCCACGTTCAGGCGTACGTGGCCTTCTTTTTCCAGCCGCTCGCGCGTCATGCCTTCCATCCAGCGCTCCCAGCCTTTGGGAATTTGCTGGTTCTCAGGTTTGGTGAGCGTCACGTCGATTACATCATCCGTGCTCTGCTGGAAGCAGTCGTCCGTAAAGCCCATTCGCTGTGCCAGTTCACGAAACATATGAGTGTTTGACCTGCTCTCACCCAGCGGCTCAATGGCTTGGTTCGATATTTGCAGATACGTGTGTCCGTAAGCCTTGTTCAGGTCTTTGTGCTCCAGGAACGTCGTCGCCGGCAGCACGATATCGGCATAAGTCGTTGTATCGGTGAAAAACTGCTCATGGACTACCGTAAACAGGTCCTGGCGCATAAAGCCACGGATGACGTCGTTATGGTTCGGCGCAACGACTGCCGGATTGGAGTTGTAAACAAAAATGGCTTTTACCGGCGGATCACTTAACGTATTCAGCGCCTTGCCCAACTCGGACATGTTGACGACACGCGCCGCCCGTCCCAGCGGACTTTTCTGCATGAGGTCAGGGCGGTCCAGCGCCTGCATGTTCAGGTAAAACGCCCCGCTGGTGGAAAGCTGCACCCCACCGCCAACTTCAGCCCATGAACCGGTAATGCAGGGC
>DASXJO010000280.1:0-5192 GCA_036497385.1 Candidatus Angelobacter sp.
GGCTTTCTGCTTGGTGGTGGTGAGAGCGGTCACGGGCTGTGCCTTGCTCGCTGTGCCGGTTTTTGTGGCCGCCGATGGAGATTTCTTAGCTGCAGGTCCAGCCGACTTTTTTGCCGGCGGAGTCGGGCTTGGGGCCGCGGACGTTTGCGCCACCGCATTCCCCAGCAGTACCACCCCAGCGGCCAACATGGTTCTTACTACGATCAAAAGTTTTCTCATGGCTCTATTGTCACATTGCTCTAAAAATGGCGCAAATCGGCATGGCCAACCGCTCTGCTATAGGCCGCATCACTTTGGGTTGTGCGACTTTGGAGATCCAAGGCGAAAGTTCTTGCTGCGGTGTTCTGCTTGCTGCTTCTTATTGTCGCAGGCTGGTTTCTTCCGCCGCGCAATGTTTTAGCGCAAAGTTCATCGCCGACTCCGACTCCGACCGTCTCCCCGACACCGGATTTTGCTCCAAGCCCCAGTCCCACTCCCACCGCGACTCCGAAGGGACCGACGCTCATCAGTCCCAGCCCTACTCCGAATCCAACCCCAAGTCCGACCGCCACTCCCATTCCAACGCCGCTAGGCTCTCCCAATCAGAAGGCCTCGCCGACGCCAACCCCAGCGCCTGCATCCCATTAGCCGCTCTCAATGTCTTTTTGACGCGTTCGGACTCTCGCGGTCGCCCAAAACAAAACCCGCCAGTTTTCACTGACGGGTTCTGGTTAATTACGGACTGTGGATTTAGTTGCTGTAGAGCAGCACTCCATCGCTCTTTTCTGCGCCATCGCCCACGGGGCGATAGAACAGTTGATCGCCTTCAAGATAAACCTCAATGAACGCCGGACGCGTGGTGATCGTGCCCTGAATCAGCGCCTCAGACAGCGGATCTTCAATATACCGCTGCAAGGCCCTGCGCAATGGACGCGCGCCGTAGCTGCGGTCCACCAGCGTCTTATCCAGAATCCACCGTTTCGCTTCTTCGGTCACTGTGATCGTGATGTGGCGCTGCGCCAGGTTTCCGTTGAGCTGCTGTACCAGCAATTCCAGGATCTGGATCAGGTCCGCATCGGTCAGTGCCTGGAAGAGAATCACTTCATCCAAACGGTTCAGGAACTCAGGGTTGAAGGTCTTCTTTACTTCCTGTTTGACTAGTTCTTCAACCTTGTCGTGGACCATCTCTTCCTTGTCCAGCGAGAAGCCGAGGCCTTTGCGTTTCATCAAGTGCCGCGCGCCGATGTTTGAGGTCATCACGATGATTACGTTCTTGAAATCCACCGTGTTACCCAAGCCGTCAGTGAGCTGGCCGTCTTCAAGCACCTGCAACAGGATATTGAACACATCCGGATGCGCTTTCTCGATTTCGTCCAAAAGTACCACTGAGTAAGGTGACCGCTTCACGCGCTCAGTCAACTGGCCGCCCTCTTCGTATCCCACGTATCCCGGAGGCGAACCGATCAGCTTGCTGACCGAATGTTTCTCCATGAACTCTGACATATCGAAGCGGATGAGCGATTTGTCGCTGCCAAACAGGAAGTGCGCCAGCGTGCGGGCGACTTCGGTCTTGCCCACGCCGGTTGGTCCCAGGAACAGGAACGAACCGATGGGACGGTGCGGAGATTTCAAACCGGCGCGTGAGCGACGTATCGAGCGGGCCAGGGCGCTAATGGCTTTGTCCTGCGAAATCACGCGCTTGTGCAGCTCTTCTTCCACGCGCAGCAGCTTCTGTGTTTCTTCTTCCTTGATGGAAGTCACGGGCACGCCGGTCCAGCGGCTTACCACTTCCTCAATGTCTTCGCGAGCCACAACGCCGGTAGAGGACTCGTCAAGGTGGTATTTTTCGCGCAGGGCGCGCAGGTTCTCGCGCTCTTTGCGCTCCTCGTCGGAATAGAAACGCGCCTTTTCGAACTCATGGTTCGCAATGGCGTTCTCCATCCTGTGAACGATAAATTTAATCCGCTTCTGGACTTCCGTAATTTCTTCAGGAAGCGAAGTCTGGCGCAGCTTTACGCGCGCTCCGGCTTCATCCAAAAGATCGATAGCCTTGTCCGGCAGGAAGCGGTCTGGAATATAGCGGTTGGAGTGGTACACCGCGAACTGGATCGCTTCGTCCGTGTAGCTTACGGCGTGAAACTTTTCATAGCGCTCTTTAATGCCGTAGATGATCTTGACCGCCTGCTCTTCACCTGGCGGAGGGACCTTCACGGCCTGGAAGCGCCGTTCCAGCGACCGGTCTTTTTCAATCGACTTGCGGTATTCGCCCGGCGTAGTAGCGCCGATGCACTGAATTTCTCCGCGTGAAAGCGCGGGCTTCAGGATGTTTGCGGCATCCAGTGAGCCTTCCGCCGAGCCGGCGCCAACCAGCGTGTGCAGCTCATCGATAAAGATGATGCAGTTCTGGCTTTCCATCAGCTCTTTCATGATGGTCTTCAGGCGCTCTTCAAATTGTCCACGATATTTGGTTCCGGCAACGATCAGGGAAAGATCGAGCCCGAGAATTCTCTTGTCAGCCAGGAATGACGGAACGTCGCCATCGGCGATGCGTTGCGCCAGTCCTTCAACGATTGCGGTCTTGCCCACGCCGGGTTCGCCGATCAGCACCGGATTGTTCTTGGTGCGGCGGCACAAAATCTGTATCACACGCTCAACTTCGCCTTCACGGCCAACGAGCGGATCTAGCTGGCTATCCATGGCGGCCTGGGTCAGGTCGCGAGAGAACTCCGCCAGCAGGGAAGATTCACGATTGGAACCGCCGCGCTGCGGCTGCGCCTTTTCCTGCGTGCTGCGTGCCAGTTCTTCGCGAATAGCGCTCAGGCGCAGTCCCCGCTCATGCAGAATTTCGGCGGCAAAGCACTTTTCTTCACGCAGCAATCCCAACAGCAGGTGCTCCGTGCCAATGTGCTTATGGCTGAGGCGTTCCGCCTCTTCCGCTGCGTAGGCCAATACCCGTTTGCACTCATTGCTCAAAGGCAGGTCCACTGAAGTGGAAACCTTCTCCCGAATCGTGGTGTGTCCCTCAATCTGCTTGCGGATGGACTCTACCGACGCATGAGAGCGCAGGAAGCGATTGGTCAACGCTTTGTCTTCGCGCAACAAGCCCAGCAGAAGGTGCTCCGTTTCTATATACGGAGAGCCGAACTGGCTGGCCTCGTATCTTGCGAAGAAGATTACGCGCCTGGCTTTCTCTGTGTACCGCTCGAACATATTCCCCTCACCAGATGCTCCCAGTCACCTCTGCCGGAAACATCTCTCTATCTTTCTGGCTGCGAACTGCGCACCCCACCAGAAAGAAGCCTTTCTGTCCTGCCAGCTGACCCTCCGTCACGAGGGGCGTCAAATTGCTGCGCCGGACAAACCTACCATCTGCCCAATCGGCAGAAAAACCTAAACCTGTCCCTTGCCCCTTCTCGCTAATTCAGCGATGCGGGCAACACTTCCTCTGCCATGCCGTGATGCAACCGCAATACACGATCGCAGCGGCGCGCAAACTCAAGGTTGTGGGTGACGATAAGGGAAGTGAGCCGGTACTCTCGATGAAGTCTCTGCACCAAAGCGAATACCATCTCCGCGGTACGGTTATCCAGGTCACCTGTTGGCTCGTCCGCCATCAGGATTCCTGGGCCTGTTACCAGGGCCCTGGCCAGGGCCACCCGTTGTTGCTCACCGCCGGAAAGCTCTCCTGCACGATGATGACTGCGGCTCTCTAATCCAACTTCCCGCAACCATACGCCGGCTTTCTCCATGGCGTTACGGTACGCGGTTCCTTGCATCAAGAGCGGCATTGCAACATTCTCCTGCGCCGTGAATTCCGGCAACAGGTAGTGAAACTGCCAGACAAAACCAATGGTCCGATTGCGAAAATCCGCTGCGGCATCGTCTGTAAGTTTCGCTACGGGAATCTGGGCGCAGTATACGTCACCTGCGGAAGCACGATCAAGAGCACCAAGGATGTGCAACAAGCTGCTCTTACCGGCGCCGGACTCGCCCACGATAGCCAGCATCTCTCCCTTCCTCACCTGGAAGGACAAGTTTTCAAAGAGCACCAAATCTGTTTGACCAGACTTGTAAACTTTTTTAAGTCCACTCACGCGAACGATTTCGGGCTGCAGACCTGCTTGCTCTATTGGATGCACCGGCCCGCCTCAATGGTGCAACCCTGAGTATTTCCCAGCATTTTCACTGCCTTTCCCTGCGCTGACCAGGCCTGCTTATATAAACCCATGTGACTAAAGTTAATCTCTAAAATTTGCCGTACGAAAGTCCTTGAGATTTCATTAAACTTCTTAATTCTTTCCCAACAGCAACTCCAAGCCTTTCAACATCTTCCGCTCATGGTGACCGTGAAGCAATGAGGTCTTTCACTCATAGCGTAATGCTTCTGCGGGCAAAACGCGCGCCGCTGACCAGGAGGGATACAGAGTGGCAACAAACGATATCAGCAGCGCTACGGCTGCAATCAACACGCCATCAATCAGCCGAGGTGCAAAAGGGAGGTAGTCAATGGAATAAACTTCCGCTGACAAGGCAATAAAATGGTATTTCGCCCCCGCTATGGCGACGCCATAACCCAATACCAATCCAGCCACGGTGCCGATCACCCCTATCAGCACTCCCTGGAACATGAAAATACCCCGGATCTGCCGCCGTTTTGCTCCCATCGAGATGAGTACCGCCACATCTTTCGTCTTCTCCATCACCATCATGATCAAAGAAATAAGAATGTTCAAAGCTGCGACGAAAACAATCAATCCAATCGTCAGGAATGTCACAACCCTCTCCAGCCGCAGCGCCCGGAACAATGCCCGATTTTCGTCCATCCAGTTCTTGGCCACAAAGCCGGGTCCGGCTGCTTTCTCCAGAGTGTTTCCCACTTCTTCAGCTTTATACAGGTCGTCAATCTTGAACTCTATGACGGATATCACAGTGTCCGGCAGGCTGAAGAGCCGCTGCGCATCAGAGAGGCGGATGAAGGCCCAGGCACTGTCATAGTTATAAAAACCTGAGCGGAAGATTCCGGCCACTTTGAATTGCTGGTATTTTGGCATCATCCCTATAGGTGAAAGTTCGCCTTGCGGGCTAATGATCATGATGGTCGAGCCCACGGTAGCGCCGATCGTTTCAGCTAAGTCCTTTCCCAACACTATGGGCGGAATGGACTTGCCACTTTTGCAAGCTTCGTCTGTATCCGCGCATGGCTCCAGCGCGGC
>DASXJO010000281.1:0-3334 GCA_036497385.1 Candidatus Angelobacter sp.
ACATCAGCGGGAAGCAGGTTGTGATGGCGGAAGATGAGCGGTTCGCCGTAACGGCCAATCGCCAACTTTGGCGGAATGGTTCCATTAAAAGTCCAGAATGCCAGCGGACCCTGATCGGGAAGGTTGGGATGGAATTTGGGATGAATGCTCTGGCCATTTTTAGTGTTGATCTTTGCGCCTTCCTGCGTGGCCTCAATCAATATTTGCGGAGCGAATTCATCAAAACGCTGGTGCGCCCAATCCTGTCCCGGAGGACGGCCTTCCATTGGTCCCAATCCGCCGCCCAATTCAGGCGCCATGTTGATCGGCGTCTGGTTGGATAGTGCGGTAGGGGCCGGAGTGGCAGAAGAAATCGGATTGCGGTCAAGCAGCTCAAAGCGAAGCATGGGCTGCGTGAATGCCAGACCGTTAAGTCCGGGGCTGGGCGGCGCGCCGGTGGGACCGTTCAAGGAACCCGCATAGGCGCTGTTAACGAATGGGTTAAGACCATGAATGGGGGCCAGCATGCCACCAGTTGTGATTAAGCCCCACTTGATTAGATCGCGTCGAGAGACTTTGCCCTGCGAATAGGCTTTAACGATCTCTGCTCTGTTGTTTCTTGCATTTTCTGCTTCCCGAAGTCTAGCTTTGGAGGAATTTTCAGACAGGAAAAATCCTTCAGGCTGTTTACGGCTCATTGGCTGCGCTCCTTAAAGGTTGTGCTGACAATCAGGGGCTGGCTCCTATTTATCTTCTCTGGAACCTATGCCTTTACAAATTCTGAGACCATGCAAATCGAGGGGAGACGGTGCTCGAAGCCATCCTTCGATCTGCACTGCCCGGAAGAACAGTGTCAGCGCTCAATGGGAGAATGCGCTTTGGTCATTAGAATCGAGCGAGAGGAACATTAAAGTTTCAAAAAGACTTTTGTCTTGATGAACTTGCGCGGAACACAAAGATGCGGATTTCGGAGACCCTGCTGGGAAGTGAAAATTTTTCTAATCGCTAAAAAAAGCCGTTGCCAGAATAAATTCTGAAAGCTAAGAGCTTATTTAGGATGAAAAGAGAGGCACAAGGTTGGAGTTGCGCCTTAACAGATCACTTTACTTTGAGCACGACCGCGGTCTGGTCATCGAAAACTTCTGCCCCGGCGGCGAACTCATCTGTTGCCCTAAAGATTGCGTCCACAATCTCTCGCGCGGTGCCCCCCGCGTTCTTGGCGATGACGTGCTCCACGCGGCTGCGGCCAAACGGTTCATCTTTTGAGTTGCTGGCGTCGACGATGCCATCACTAAAAAAGGCGAATACATCGCCGGGGTGGGCGTGGATGGTCACTTCGTCATGGGAAACCTCTTCAAACATCCCCAAAGGAAGGCCGGCAGCTTCCAGCATGTGGGCATGGCCATCATGGCAGTAAATGGGGCGTGGATTTCCTGAGTTGGCCACACGCAACGTGCGTTTCTCGTCGTCCCAGAGCGCGCAGGTGAGAACTAGGTATTGCGCGTCCAGTCGGCGATGGTTCAATGAGCGGTTTACGGCATTGAGCATGTCCGCGGGATAAGGTTCGTCGCGGGCCAGACTGCGCAGGATGCCGCTGACCAATGCGGCATATAGGGCAGCAGGCGCGCCTTTGCCGCTTACGTCGCCCACTACAATGCAGGCGCGAGGCAGCGTGTAATCAAGAAAGTCATAGAGATCGCCGCCGATAGCATGCGCCGGGTTGAATCGCGCTGCAAGCTCCGCGCCCTGCATGCTGGGACACGTTGGCGGAAGCAGATGATGCTGCACCTCGCGCGCCATGGCCAGGTCACGCTCCATGCGCTGTTCTTCCCGTGCAATGCGTTCATATAGCGTTGCATTTTCAATGGCAATAGCCACCTGGGCTGCCAGGGTGCTTACGGTGCGCAAATGGTCTTCAGTGAAATATCCCCGGCGCGTATGTTCCAGATCAAGAACGCCGATCACCTCGTCCTTATATATAAGAGGAACGCAAAGCTCAGAGCGCGTTTCAGGGTTGGCTTTGATATAACGCGGGTCGCGGGCGACATCAGGGGCAAGCACCGGCTTTTTGCTTTGCGCCGCGGCGCCCACCAGGCCACGACCGACGGGAATGTCATGCTTGATGTGAACATTTTCTTTAAAACGTACAGAAAAGCGGTGTACCAGCTTCTGCTTGGTGGCATCCAGCAGCAGGATGGAGAACATGTGGTAATCGATGACCTTCAATAGCAGGTCGCCGATGCGTTTGAGCAACTGATCAACATTCAGAATTGAGGTGAGGTCGCGGCTGATCTCATTCAGTAGCGATAGAGTGCCGGCCTGTTTGACGATGCGTGTGTACAGCCTTGCGTTTTCAATGCTCACGGCAATCCGTGAAGCAATCAGCGTGAGCAGCCGCGCATGCTCTTCCTTGAAATACGCGCGCTCCTTCGCCTCCAGGTCCATCACGCCGATGACGCGGTTCTTGTTGATCAACGGCACGGCCAGCTCTGAGCGGACGCGGGGAACGGCCTCAATGTAGTCCGTGTCTTTGGAAACGTCATCCACCAGAATCGCCGTGCGCTCCTGGACGGCCCTGCCGGTTACGCCTTCACCCACTTTTACGCGAATCCGCTCCGCCACTTCAGGAAGATGGCCAATCTGAAAGCGAAAACGCAGTTCCTGCGCCCGCTCATTCAGCAAAAGGATGGAAAAGATTTCATAATCGATGACGCGCTTCACCACCTCAGCAACGCGCTGCAGGAGCGTGTCAAGATCAAGCGTGGTATTAAGAACGTCAGATACTTCAATGAGAAGTGCTTCAACGTCCACGCGCTGTGGTGGTGTGGTGGTCGCCATCGGGTTCATCCATGATGATAACAGTTAGGCACGGCTGCGCGAGACGCTGGAAAACAGGTTCCAGCAAAACCAATCGCCCCGGAACACGGCATCCTGAGCGATTGGAGATGCCTTCGAATTCAGCAGAGAAACTAAAGGATTATTTAAATCGATACACGAGTCCCACGGAATAGCGGGCGTCTTTCTGAGTGTTGGAAAAAAGATGAGCGCCGTGGTAGTCAAGCTGCACCGGACGGATGGCAAAGTTTGCGTTCAAGTTATAATCAGCGCCGCCGCCGATCACCCAGCCTGCTCCGGTGCTGCTGGGGCCGCCATCAGCGCTGGCATGAGCAACGCCCAGTAATCCATGGACGAAAACGTTGAACTTGTCCACACGGTGTGAGAGCTGCGGGCCAAATAAAACGTTGTATTCGCGTGCCGTTCCTCCGCCAAATGATTTGTAATTGCCGCCCAGATCGGCCTTCAGGCCAAACCAGTCATTCAAGTTACCGGTGAGAGCGGCTTCCCATCCGCTGCC